>JBFMDF010000252.1:0-3866 GCA_040753935.1 Bacteroidota bacterium
CCATTCATCCTCTGAGCAAAGTTATTTGCGGTTTTCTATCTGAGAATTTGTCTCTGAAGAAATTGCCCGCTCTTCCCGCCGACCATTCGACTTCGCTCAAGGAGATGGGAGAAGAAGCAGCAGTTGCAGTTGAGCAATTTACAGAAACTGTCGGCAAGGGAATCAGCGGCGTTGTCAACGGGCATCTGATTAAAATCGGTTCCGGCAAGTTTGCGGGATTCAGCAGCAACAATCATCACGAAGCGAATGAGAGCAGAGTCTATCTTTCAATCGACAATGTCCCGCGCGGATATTTTTCCATCACCAATGTCTATCGCAATGGACTGGAAACAATAATTCATCAGTTACAGCATCAGTACGAATTTGCTGTGCTGTCTGGCGATACTGAGTCTGAGCGGGTGAGATTACGGAAACTCTTTCCTCGTACTACTGATCTTCGTTTCAATTTAACGCCGGTTGATAAGTTGGATATTGTCCGCTACTTCCGCTCTTTGGGGAAGCGAGTGCTGATGGTAGGCGACGGATTGAATGATGCCGGTGCACTGATGCAGAGCAACGTCGGCATTGCGGTCACTGAAGATGTCGCGCAATTCACGCCGTCATCTGACGCAATTTTAGCGGGAGATTCATTTTCACTTCTGCCGACGATTTTACGATTCAGTAAGATCAGTGTTGGAATTGTTATAACAAGTTTTGTCTTTGCGTTTCTCTACAATCTTGTAGGTATCTACGTTGCCGTGCAGGGTGCGTTGTCGCCGGTACTTGCGGCAATATTGATGCCGGCAAGTTCTATTACGATTGTTGTGTTGACAACAGGATTGACGCATCTGTTTGCGAAAAGGGAAGGGTTATTGTGAATTGTGGTGCGTTTCATCAGGTGAGTGTTTTTGATAAACTAAAACGAAGCGGCTCATGTCGGTTCTTGTGTTGATTATTACATGCAGTTTTGTGGTTGCAGTCGGTTTTATTTCGGCGTTTCTCTGGGCGGTGAAAAGCGGTCAGTATGACGATAAATATACGCCATCGGTGAGAATTCTTTTAGACGAAGAGAAGCAATCCGCAGAGGGGCAGAAACGGGGAGAAACATAGATACAAGGCTCGGCATGCCTCGTCTTGGCCCGGCATGACGCGAGATTGGTTTTGAAAGATCATGCCTCGTCTTCGCTCGGCATGGCGTTGAGATTGGTTTTGAAAGAAGATGCTTCGTCTTCGCTCAGCATGGCGTTGAGATTGGTTTTGAAAGAGCATGCCTCATTTTCGCTCGGCATGGCGTTGAAAGAATGTTTACAAAATCAACAAATCATTCAATCATCTAAATATTCATGATGGAGTTCTAATGGAGGTTCAAAAATTCTACTACGACAATAAAATAGTTCGCGATTTTGCCATTGCGTCGGTTGTTTTTGCCGTTGTTGGAATGCTGGTGGGAATCGTCATTGCTATGGAGTTATTTTCACCGTCAATCAATGCCGGACTGCAGTACATAACGTACGGGCGGATACGTCCCTTACATACAAACGCCGTAATTTTTGCTTTTGTTGGCAACGCAATTTTTATGGGTTTGTATTACTCGCTGCAGCGCGTGTGCAAGGCGAGAATGTACAGCGACCTGTTAAGCCGCATTCATTTCTGGGGCTGGCAGTTGATTATTGTTGCGGCGGCGGTTTCTCTCCCGCTTGGTATAACGACAAGCAAAGAATACGCTGAACTCGAATGGCCTATTGACATTGCCATCACCATCATTTGGGTTGTTTTTGCCATCAACATGTTTGGCACGATCATGAAACGACGCGAGAAGCACATGTATGTTGCCATTTGGTTTTACATCGCAACAGTTGTTACCGTGGCAATGCTGCACATTGTTAATTCGCTCGAAGTACCGGTAACGTGGTTCAAAAGTTATTCGCTGTATGCCGGTGTGCAGGATGCACTGGTGCAATGGTGGTATGGACATAATGCCGTAGCATTCTTTCTTACCACTCCATATCTCGGATTGATGTATTACTTCCTTCCCAAAGCCGCCAATAGACCTGTCTATTCGTATCGTCTTTCCATCGTACATTTCTGGTCGCTTATTTTTATCTACATCTGGGCGGGACCGCACCATCTACTCTACACGGCACTGCCGGACTGGGCACAATCGCTGGGTACGGTCTTTTCCGTGATGTTGATTGCTCCCTCGTGGGGAGGGGCTATCAATGGACTGCTGACGCTGCGCGGCGCGTGGGATAAAGTGCGTGAAGAGCCAGTGCTGAAATTTATGGTTGTTGCTGTTACAGCGTACGGCATGGCAACATTTGAAGGACCGATGCTGTCGTTGAAAAATGTGAATGCGATTGCACACTACACCGATTGGATTGTTTCTCACGTGCACATTGGCGCGTTGGGATGGAATGGATTTTTGACATTCGGCATTTTGTACTGGCTTATTCCGCGATTGTATCGGACAGAGCTGTATTCAAAGAAACTCGCCAACTGGCATTTCTGGCTCGGCACGCTCGGCATTGTCTTCTACGCATCGGCAATGTATTGGGCTGGCATTACACAATCATTGATGTGGAAACAGTTCACGCCGATGGGTGTTCTGCAGTATCCGAATTTTCTTGAAACCACGTTGCAAATTATTCCGCTACATATGATTCGTGCTGTCGGCGGCGCGTTGTATTTTATCGGTGTGCTGTTGATGGTGTACAATGTGGTACGAACAGCAAAACAGGGAACATTTGTGGCTGAAGAAGAGGCAGAGGCGCCGGCACGGGTGCAAGAAGATGGTAACGTTGAGCGAGAGACTAAACATCGTTGGTTAGAAAAAAGACCTGTGCAATTTGCAGTGGTTGCATTGATTCTTGTGGCACTTGGTGGGCTGATTGAATTGATTCCGACGTTTCTCATTAAATCCAACGTACCAACAATTGAAAGTGTAAAACCGTACACACCGCTCGAATTGCAGGGAAGAGATATTTACATACGGGAAGGATGCAATGCCTGTCATTCGCAAATGGTGCGTCCCTTCCGTTCCGAAACGGAACGGTACGGCGAGTATTCTAAAGCGGGCGAATTTGTGTACGACCATCCGTTTTTGTGGGGCTCGCGCAGAACCGGTCCGGATTTACATCGCGTTGGTGGAAAATATCCGAACATGTGGCACTATTTGCACATGGATAATCCTCGTTCGATGTCTCCCGGTTCTATCATGCCGCCGTATCCGTGGCTGTTGACGCAGGATCTCGATACAACAACAACAGCGGCGAAAATCCGCGCCATGCAGTCACTCGGCGTTCCGTATCCTGCAGGATATGAATTCCGCGCCAACGAACTGTTACAACAACAGGCAGATTCCATTGCCGCAGATTTGCAGAGAAATAAAATTCCTGCTGAACCGAACAAAGAGATTATTGCTCTGATTGCATACCTACAACGGTTGGGAACAGATATTAAAGTAACCCAAAAGTAATGATAACACCGAACTCTTACTTTTGGAGTTTGTAAAAAACACCGACACTTGGAGAAAAAAATATGATATCGAACATACTCAGTTCAATAGACGGCATAGCGGTGTACCCGGTCATTTCGTTGTTGATTTTTCTGCCGTTCTTTGTTGCCGTAACAATCTGGATTTTCAAGTTAGACAAGCAATACCTGAAGCGAATGAGCGAATTACCGCTCGACGCTGATCAGGAGGAGGAGGAGCAACTGCAATGAAAAAGTTTATCATGCTCATCGTTGTTCTTTTGGTTACAATCGTTCCGACAATGGCTCAAACAACCGATCCGGGGTCAGAGTTGGGGATGATAATGACGGTTTCCTTTTTGGTTTTTGTTCTTGCGACACTGATGTTCATTCTGGTGATTATGGGTGGTGATGTT
>JBFMDF010000253.1:0-3862 GCA_040753935.1 Bacteroidota bacterium
GATCTTGTTGTTGTCAATCTCTATCCATTCGAAAAAACTATTGCACAACAGAATGTCTCGCTGGAAGAAGCCATCGAAAACATCGATATCGGCGGACCGACGATGCTTCGTTCTGCGGCGAAGAATTACCGCTTCACCGCCGTTATTGTCAACAGCGCCCGGTACGATTCATTCCTTGCAGAGTTGAAAGAACGTAACGGCTGTGTCAGCGAAACAACCTGTTTTGAACTTGCACAAGAAGTTTTTCAGCACACCGCTAACTATGATGTAAAAATTTCCGAGTATCTCACCACAGTTGCTTCGCCTGCTCAACCACTGCCGAAGACGTTTTCCATTTCGTTAAAGAAACATCAGGACCTGCGGTACGGAGAGAACCCGCATCAGAAAGCGGCGCTGTACGGCTCGTTCGATCAATCGTTGAAAAAATTGCACGGCAAAGAGCTTTCGTTCAATAACATTATTGATGCCACCGCGGCAGTCAATCTGATCGCAGAATTTGACGAACCAACAGTAGCTATTATTAAACATACAAATCCATGCGGCGTTGGCAGCGCATCAACTCTTGAAGAAGCATATCGCAAAGCGTTTGCTACCGATACCAAAGCCCCCTTTGGCGGCATTATTGCGGTGAACCGATCGCTGGATATGACTGCGGCACAAGCAATGAACGAAATTTTCACCGAGATTATTCTTGCACCAGATTTTGAACCCGGCGTGCTCGATTTTTTGATGAAGAAAAAAGATCGCAGAGTGGTACGTATCCTCACCCAAAAAACCGACGAACAGTACGACATCCGTTCTGTTCCAGGGGGACTTCTTGTGCAGACAAAAGATACGCTCAGGTTAAGTGATGAGCATTACAACGTTGTTACCAAGCGCCACCCCACCGATGAAGAGCGTGAAGCGATGAAATTCACATGGAAAGTAGTAAAACATGTAAAATCTAACGCAATTGTGTACGGTTTGAAGGACCGCACACTGGCCATTGGCGCCGGGCAAATGTCCCGCGTAGATTCTTCGAAAATTGCTGTATGGAAATCTCGTGAAAGTAACTTATCTTTAGTCGGAAGCGTTGTTGCGTCGGACGCATTTTTTCCGTTTGCCGACGGTCTGCTGGAAGCGGTGAGCGCCGGAGCAACGGCAGTCATTCAACCCGGCGGTTCTATTCGCGATGATGAAGTCATTAACGCGGCAAACCAACACAACATCGCAATGGTGTTTACCGGAGTACGTCATTTCAAACATTAATTTTTTAACATTTACATTTTGATAGAGTTGTTATGGGAGTTTTTGATTTTTTTTCTGCTGATATAGCCATTGATCTCGGCACTGCCAATACGTTGGTCTGGATGAAGGGTAAAGGCATTGTATTGAACGAACCCTCCATCGTTGCCTTCGACCGCAACACAAAAAAAATTGTCGCCATTGGAAACGAAGCGCGCGAGATGTTGGGACGAACGCACCGCGACATCCGCACCATCCGTCCGATGCGCGATGGTGTCATTGCAGATTTTGAAATTGCCGAAGGGATGCTGCGCGAGTTCATCAAAAAAATACATTCCAGTTGGCTGCCGAGCAGACGCATAGTGATTTGTGTTCCAAGCGGCGTAACAGAGGTAGAAAAGCGAGCCGTGCGCGATTCTGCAGAACATGCGGGCGCCAAAGAAGTGCATTTAATTGCAGAACCGATGGCAGCGGCAATCGGCATTGGTCTGGACGTTGAAGCGCCGGTTGGGAATATGGTGGTGGACATCGGCGGCGGCACCACAGAAATTGCCGTCATCGCGTTGTCAGGAATTGTGAATGAAGAATCGATTCGCATTGCAGGAGATGAAATGAACTCCGCCATCATTCAGTTCTTCAAAAAAAATCACAACATCCTCATCGGTGAGCGGACTGCCGAAGCCATTAAATGTGAAGTCGGTTCCGTTATGCCAATGAAAGAAGAAGTAACGATTCAAGTGAAAGGACGCGACCTGGTCAACGGCATTCCGAAAACGACAGAAGCAAGTTCGGTTGAAATCCGAGAAGCGTTGAGCGAGTGCGTGCAAGCCATTGTTAACGGCGTCAAGATGACACTCGAACGAACACCTCCCGAACTCGCATCGGACATTCTCGACCGCGGTATTATGCTTTCCGGCGGCGGCGCGCTGTTGAAAGGACTTGACGAGCGTCTGCGTCTTGAAACAAATCTTCCTGTTCACGTAGCAGAAGATCCGTTGACTGCCGTTGTACGTGGAACCGGCAAAGTGATGGAGAATCTCGAAAAATATCAGAAAGTGATGCTGACCAGCAGACGGTATTAACACGTCGGCTTACACTGCAGAGATCGCAGAGTACGCAGAGAAGTACGTTTGGCTTTGCGTTCTTTGCAAACTCCGCGGTAGATCATGATCTCGCATACATCCAACAATGCTTCAACGAATTTACCAATATCTTTTTCTCTTCAAAGAATATGTTCTGCTCGCCATCCTGCTGAGCATCTCCCTTGTATTGATGATTCTCAACGACAATGAACAGATTCGCTACATTCGCGCGTTAACTGTCGGAACAATCGGAGCGGTACAACAAACTTTGTCGTTCATCCCCAACCTAGCGTCGTTGCAGCAAGAAAATGAATTGCTCCGCAAAGTAAACGTTCGGCTTGCCGATGAAGTCAACCAATTGCGCGAAGCACGGCTTGAAATTATTCGTCTTCGCTCAATGATTGCGTTGAAAGAAACCTCCACCGTCAAACTTACCGCCGCCCATATTGTGGGCAAAAACATGAACTTGCTTCGTCATACAATCACATTGAACGTTGGCTCAAACGACAGCGTGATGATTGGAAATCCCGTAGTGACCGGTGAAGGATTAGTGGGGCGCATTGTTGCTGTCAGCCCGAACTACTCGATAGCACAAATAGTGTTGAATGTGGACTTCCGCGCCAGTGCAAAAGTGCAGCGAAGCCGTGTCGACGGCATTATTGCGTGGGATGGAAAAGCGTTGATCTTAAAAGAAGTTGCAAAATCGCTCGATGTGAGAGAAGGGGATGCCGTTATTACTTCCGAATATAGCAATGCCTTTCCGCCAGGAATCAAAATCGGCGTGGTGAGCAAGATTACGGAAATTCCCAACTCGCTGTTCAAACGCATTGAGGTCATCCCTTCTGTGAATTTTACGATGACGGAAGAGGTATACGTTATGGATTTTGTACCGAGTTTAGAGAGGATGGCGCTGGAGTTGGGAAAGAAATAGGCTTCCTTTATCGATTCATACGTTTTAACGCTTCTAATACGTTCTTCATATCATCAGGCAGTTCGCTGTCAAATTTCATCACCGCTTTTGTTACCGGGTGAACAAAGCTCAATGTTTTTGCGTGCAGCGCCTGACGCGGCATCATCGCTAACAGATTGTTCACTTCCGATTTTTTCTTCCCCGTTATTCCTCCAGCGGCTGTTTCTCTACCGCCGTATGTTGCGTCGCCAAAAACGGGATGATGAATGTGTGCAAGGTGAACACGTATTTGATGTGTGCGTCCGGTGTGAAGATGCAAACGAAGAAGGGCAAGGTAGTCGAACTGTTCGATGACGTCATACTCCGTTACGGCATGTTTGCCGTCGGTAACAACCGCAACTTTTTTTCTGTCGCTTTTACTTCTGCCTAACGGCGCATCGATGAGTCCCGATTGCTGTTTGAACGTTCCCCAGGCAATGGCAACATACTCACGTTCGGCGTGAGCGGCATTTTTCTGACGTAAGGTTTTTGCCGCAAATTGTTTTGCCAATTGTTGATGAGTGGTTTCATCTTTTGCCACCACCAGTAAACCGCTGGTTTCTTTATCCAGACGGTGAACAATCCCGGGACGAAAGGTATTGAACTT
>JBFMDF010000254.1:0-3850 GCA_040753935.1 Bacteroidota bacterium
CTGCGGATCAATCCAGCCAAGACTCATGGCAGTATTCACAGTTTTGCCGGAGGGACGATAAATGTGTGTAGGACGATTATGGCAATCAATGCAATCCATTTTCCGTATTTCAGATGATGCCAACAGTTCATCGTTTACTTCTGTTTCGGTGCTTTTGTAAATTCTCTCTGCTCCTGTTGCAACATCTTTCACTTTAACCCACGGAATATTCTGCCGGCTTGAATCGGATGCGGCGTACGTTACTTGATGTCCGATATTCATATGCCAGTGTATTCCCGATGTTGGACCTGCTTCAATATTTCCACCGCCAATTTTTACAAGTAATGTCAAATCCCAGCGTGTATTATCCTTGTCCGATAAGAAGTATGTATTCTTATGAAGTTTTTCGCTGAAGAAATGTTTGGGCCAATGGCATTGCTCGCACGTTTCTTGTGCCGGTCGCAGATTGTGGATTGGTGTTGGTACAGGGCGCGGATACTTATTGAATGCGACAGAATAAACCTGATAACTTCCGGAGAGTTTCGACTTCACAAAATAATCCGCCCCCGAACCGATGTGGCATTGCACGCAACCGACTTTTGCATGAGGTGAGTACTGGTACGCCGTGTACTCCGGCTCCATCACGGTATGGCAGGTTGTTCCGCAGAATTCATCAGATTCTGTGTACTCGTATGCCTGGTAACTTGCAAACACCACACTGAAGAGAAACGACATACCGATAAAAACAATGAAGGCAAAATTTTTACGGTGTTTCGGGTTGTTGAAATCAACCGAAGGGAGATGAGTTGAAACATCGCCGGTTTTCAATCGTCGTCGCCGCTCTAAAACTATCCCGAGAATAATGATAGCAACGCCAACTACCAACAACAAAGGGAGTATGATAAACGCCAGAATACCCATGTACGGTTTCTGAGTGTGACTGAACGTTTCAAGTGCGAAGAGAAAAATAATTAGACCAAGGCTGATCGTAGCAATCGACGCACCAATTAAGCTGATAGTGTTAAAAAAAATCGGTGGAAATATTTTTCGAAGCACCATGGTTGCTCTCAGTGTTGTTTGATAGTTGTTGTTGCTTTCTTCTGTTCTTCTTCAGTCTTTCGTAATTCCTCTTCTTTGATGCGACGTAATTCCAACGGATGTTCCTCCGCCATTTCTTCTTCTGAAAGTGTTCCCGTTAACCACGCAAGGTTCATGGGGTACACATCAGGGTTGAAGATAACGAAATAGAAGTGCCACACAAGAATGGCAAGTGTTGCAAGCCATGCCTCGTAAAAATGAATCACGCGCGCAACATCCCACCACTGTTTTCCGATTAACCCGAGAAATGTATTGTCAAACCACAGAATGAATCCGGTCATTCCCATCACCATCGTTCCCCACACCAACGCCCAGTATTCTGCCTTCTCAATGTAACTAAAACGGTCAAGCAATGGTTTTTCATTCGATAAACCGAGATTATATTTAGCAACATTTATTGCATCCGACAGATCGGACATTTTTGGCAGAAGGTCCCGAATCAATTGCTTGCCTCTTGGAACAAAGAAAATGTAGTAGAGATGGTACACACTTATCACCAGCAATATCACCCCGGCAACACGATGCACCCAACTTCTTATATCAAAAAATTCCGGTACCATCGTACGAATGGAAACTACCCACCATGCATCGGGATATCGAAGCATAAAACCCGTTATTACTAAAGTAATAAAACTTAACGCTAGCGTTCCGTGCTGCAACCGTTCACTGAGTGTCATCCGCAGATACAACCCGCGTCCAAGTTCTTCCTCACCAACGATACCATACCTCCGATGGCGCAAACGTCGTTTCGATTTTTTAATGAAATCCAGTGCATTGTGAGCAAACATACCGCCGATGGTCACTACAATAAGGATAACGTAGAGATTCGATACAAACGAAATCAACTCATCGTTGCTATCGGAAGTTGTAGTCACATGAACGGCACCTACAGCAAAATTTTCGTTGGCACCGGGATGACACGTTCCGCAGGTTATTGCAAGATTCTTTTTATTCACGCGCGACTTCGGGTCGGATGAGGGCAGAATATCATGATAGCCATGGCAACTAGCACAATTTGCCGCTTCTTTGCTTCCTGCTTTCACTGCTAAACCATGAAAACTGTCGAAGAATGTTTTACTTCGTCCCGTCGGTAAGCCATACTTCTCAGACATCTTTACCGAACTGTGGCAGGGAGAACAGACCTGCTCTGACACGTGCAATGTTGAAACGGGTGAACTGGGATCTTTCGGAGCAAGAATTTTATGTTCGCCGTGACAATCAGTACACACAGGGGCAGCGTAGTTTCCTTTGGCAAATGCCATTCCATGAATGCTTGTGCGGTACACTGCAACCTCAGAGGCATGACACTGTTCGCAGGTTGAAGGGATATTTTTTTTGTTTACCTTGGAATCAGGATTCGAGGCCTTCAACATATCGTGACTACTGTGGCAATCAACGCAGTTCGCTGCCCTCCCGTTTCCATTCTTCAACGCATTGGCATGAACACTCTTCTCATATGCTTTGATAAACTCAGGGGTCGGACCCGTTTTGTCATGTTGATTGCCGTGACAGGAGATGCACATTTTCTCCTGCTGTAATTTTCGCTCGGCAATGTTCTGCGGCTGCTTCGTTGTTGGATTTAATTGTGAGTGGCAGTCCAAACACGAAGGGGCAATAGAAACTTTTTGCGTAAATGCTTCGCCATGGGCAGATTTTAGGAAATGGTCTTTCTCGGAGGGATGACATTGTCCGCAATCATTGGCAATTCTTTCTTTGCTGAACTTTGCCCCTACTGTTTTCGGAGAAACAACATTATGCGTGCCGTGGCAATTTTTGCACAACGCGCTTTTATCCGTTCCTGTTGCCAATACAGTTTTATGAAATGCATGTTTTGGTAAATCTTTTGCGTGGCATGTTTGGCATTGAACCGGTGTGATATGTTCTTTATGAGGAAGATTATTTAGATCAAAATTAGTATGACAAGCAGTACACGAAAACTTTTTATGCGGAGATAACGCAAAATGCTTTTCATCAACAAAGAGGGAAATTATCTTTCCCCTCTTTTCCATTGTTAACGAATTATCAGAATGACACGCTAAACATTCATCGTTTGTTTGTGCATACAAACGGCCGTATACCAACAGAGAAGTAACCAGAAGAAGGCGCAAAAACTTCATAGATATGCTCTTGATTTATGCTGCAAAAACAAATACTTAAACAAAACCCCTTACAACACTACAAAGAGCGTACCGCGTTGATAATATGTAAAAATTCAACAAAATGTACGTTTATTTTTTCAACTTTGGTTTACTACACGCAGATTTTTGCAGAATTAAGAGTGGTACTACAAGCGATATTGTAATTAAGAAAACAGCGTCTGATTTTATTTTTAGCGAATGCTTAACGGAGGTTATTGAGGCAGCGTTGGAAATAAGAGGACGAAGTTATTGTACACCCGTTGGGATTTCCTGCTCGACTGCTTGCGCCGTCAGGCAGGCGGGGAACCCGAAACCTTCGGTTCGGTTAACATTTTCTTTAAGAAGTGTCTTCCTGTAGCAGATTTCAGATATTGTTCACACTCCGTAAAACATACGTCCAGTATATTTTCTCTTCCGCAGGCATACGTTGTACACCCGTCGGGATTTCCTGCCCGACTGCCTACGCAGTCAGGCAGGCGGGGAACCCGAAACCTTCGGTTCAGATAACATTTTCTTTAAGAAGTGCCTTCCTGCAGCAGATTTCAGATATCGTTCACGCTCCCGTGCCGCTGCTAAACTTCCAACTTTCTCACTATAGATCAGCACAAATGGTCGGCGAGCTTTTGTTGACCTTA
>JBFMDF010000255.1:0-3847 GCA_040753935.1 Bacteroidota bacterium
TGAATGCCAATAAGTAACTGGTAGGGGAAAGAGAGAAACATCGCCACTGGAAAAATGCTGCTGCAGGTGTACAATAATTTTTTTCCTTCAATCAGTTTTTTAGAAAGACAAACTATGCGTCGCGCATATAGGATACACACGTTAAGCGCTTATCCGCGAATCAACTACTCGAGCGAGTATGCATCAAAATGTATATCGATGGAGCAAGCCGCATCATTAGTGACTTCAGGAGATAATGTGTTTCTCAGCGGAAACGCCGCCTCGCCGACAGATTTTCTTAAAGTATTGGCAAAACGGAAAGAAGTACTTAACAGCGTTTCGTTATATCATTTGCTGTTGCTGGGCGAAGATCCTCTTGCCGATGAGAGTTTCAAAGGACACATTCAACACGCCGCATTTTTTGTAGGACAAGCGGAGCGCGATGCGGTGATGAAAGGACGTGCGGATTACATTCCGATATTTCTGTTCGAAATTCCACTGGTGATTGCTTCCGGAGCAATTCCGATGGATGTCGTTTTTGTGATGGTGTCGCCGCCTGACGATTATGGCTTCATGAGTTTGGGGGTAGAATGTGCGGCATCAAAAGCGGCGGTAGAGTATGGGAAAAAAGTGATTGTGCAGGTGAATGAACATATGCCCCGCACGCACGGCGATACCTTCATCCATGTTTCTGATGTTGATTTTATTGTAGAACACTCGCAGCCGCTGATTGAACTGGAAATGCCTGAATTTACTGATGTAGAACGTCGGATTGCTCAGTACATCGCCCCGCTGATTGAAGATGGTTCTACCATGCAATTGGGTATCGGAGGAATTCCGAACGCCGTGCTTTCTGAATTGGAAGGAAAGCGTAATTTGGGTATTCATACGGAAATGGTCTCCGACGGAGTATTGAAAGCAATTGAAAAAGGGATTGTGACGAATGCGGCAAAAACTTTTCATCCGAAAAAAGCGGTGGCAACTTTTGTACTTGGCACCAAGCGTTTGTATGAGTTTGTCAACGACAATCCGATGTTTGAATTTTTACCGTCGAACTATACGAATAATCCGTTTCATATCGCGCAAAATGAAAAAATGGTATCTATTAACTCTGCCATTGAAATTGATATTACCGGTCAGGTGTGTGCTGATTCGGTCGGTCCGCAGATCTATAGTGGATTTGGCGGTCAGTTGGATTTTGTCCGAGGGTCAAATGCATCAAAGGGTGGTAAATCAATTATTGCCTTACCTTCAACGGCAAAGAATGGGACGGTTTCACGCATTACGCCGTACTTAAGACATGGGGCAGGTGTTGTTACCACACGCGGCGATGTGCGGTACGTTGTTACGGAGTTTGGTGTAGCATCATTATTTGGAAAAAATTTACGTCAGCGTGCTGCAGCGTTAATTAACATTGCGCATCCTTCATTTCGTGAAGAACTGGAAAAAGAAGCATACCAACGGTTTGGAGGACTGTAAGTGCCTAACGAAGTAAAAATACGTACATCTGATTTTGATGCAATTATTGCAGAGCAGCAGTCGCTCAGTGCGCTTGCGTTAGAAGTGGAGCGTGTTCTTCGTTTTTATGAAGAACATCCGAACTATCCGTTGGATATAACAAAACTTCGCGCGACCGTAATGGAGATGTATGCGAAAGTAAACAAATCTATTGAAGCATTGCAGCGTATACAAAGTTCCACTGAAACACAACGAGAGAGGAGGGATTGCCATGGTTCCGATTAAACACATACTGGTGACCACTGACTTATCGAATGAGTCTCGTTCGGCGGCAGAGTACGCCGAATGGATAGCAGCAAAAGAAAAAGCATCCATTACGTTATTGTACTGCGTTGATAACCTTCCGTCGATAGCATATCATACTGTTAATGTAACGTTCGATGCTTTTCGTGAAGAGTTGCTGAAACAAGAACGCCGCCGTCTTGATAAGTATGTAGAAAAACTACCTGCATCATTCAGAAAAAAGGCAACGGTGGTAATGGTTGAAGGGAATGCATCGCGAAAGATTATCGACTTTGCCGCAAAGAACAACGTAGATATGATTGTGATGAATACACACGGCAGAACCGGAATACAACATGCGGTGTTGGGAAGTATCGCCGAAAAAGTTGTCCGTTATGCCCCCTGCCCTGTGTTAACTATCCGTTCTGAGGTCGGACGCAAATATTTTCGGAAGGCAAAGAAAAAAGTGTAACAAATACCCAACAACCTTCATAAAACTTCCTCCTGATCCCTCGTCTGCTGTATGGATGGGGGATTTTTTGTTCTCGTAACCTTAAAATTGCCGAAATTTCAGCGATGGAGTGTCTACATAGATCCGATTTATTTCGGTTTTATTGTTTTTAGCGTGATAAAGATTTATATTTCCACTTAATCTTGAACAATGATTGCCGAAAACATTAAAAATATTAGAGAAAATGTGGCAAAGACATGTTTTCGGATTGGAAGAGACCCGCAATCGCTTGAATTAGTTGCTGTTAGCAAAACCTTTGGAACCAATACCATTGCCGAGGCATTGTCTGCAGGGCAAATAGATTTTGGTGAAAATTACGTTCAGGAACTTGTTGCAAAAAGAAATGCTCTGGTAGAAAAACCGATTCGGTGGCATCTTATCGGTCACCTGCAGTCGAACAAGGTGAAGTACATTGTGGAATGGATTTATTTGATTCATTCTGTCGATAGCGAAAGTATTGCACAGGAAATTCAGAAGCGTGCAGCGAATTGTCATCGTACTGTTGATGTGTTGGTGGAGGTGAACACATCGGAAGAGGCAACAAAATTTGGAGTAAAGCCGGCTACAGCGATAGATCTTCTGAAGAGAATCAGCGATCTTTCGAATGTTCGTCTTAAAGGGCTGATGACAATCGGTCCCTTTACTGAAGACAAAGAGCAATCCCGGCAAGCATTTAAAACGTTGAAAGAAATTTTCGATCGGGCAAACGCCGGAAATATTCTCCGAGAGCCAATGACTGTTCTTTCGATGGGTATGACGCACGATTATGAAATTGCGATTGAAGAGGGAGCAACGATGATTCGTATTGGTACCGCTATTTTTGGGTCACGAACAAAACAATAGGAGGAACTATGAAGATTACTCCGCTGGACATTAAAAAACAGGAATTCAAAAAAGTATTGAGAGGCTACGATCCGATTGAAGTCGATGCATTCCTCGATACGCTGTCGAATGAATTTTCCGATATGATGAAGCAGATGAAAGAACTGAAAGAGCAGTTCATCGAAATGGAAATTCAATTGCGTGACTTCAAACAGAAAGAGCGGGATTTACAACAGATACTCATGCAGGCACAGGAAACAAGCGCTCGTTCAATAGAAAACGCCCGAAAAGAAGGAGAATTGATCATTCAGGAAGCAGAGTTGAAAGCGAGCCAAATTATTGACCATGGGCGAATGGAAGTGATGAAAGCGAAAGAAGAACTGGCAAATCTGAAAGCGAAGAAAGAAGTACTCATCAGCCGCTTGAAAGTGTTGTTAAATTCCGAAATAGAATTGATCCGAGGGTTGGAGGCAGACGATGACACACAAGCAGGCAATATGTCGCAAGGAACAGGAAAAGAAAACTTTCACATTGATGAAGTATTGAAAAAATTATAATGTCGGAACTGAAGAAAAAGATTAACGATGCCGTAGCGTTTCTCCGCACTAAAACGCAGCTTACACCCACTGTCGGAATTATTCTCGGCACAGGACTTGGCGGCTTAGTTAAAGAAATACACAGTGAAACAGTTGTTGACTACGGCGATATTCCGCATTTTCCCATTTCAACCGTAGAATCGCATCACGGGAAATTGATCTTTGGAACTCTTGGCGGGAAAAAAATTGTAGCAATGCA
>JBFMDF010000256.1:0-3845 GCA_040753935.1 Bacteroidota bacterium
CTACATCGCCTCCTGCAAAAACGCCCTTGGCTGTAGTTTCCAGTGTTTCCGGATTTACTTTAATGAATTTTGCCGGTGTGAGTTCAATGTTATCCGATTCTTTGATAAAGGAAAGATCGGTTTGCTGACCGATAGCGAGAATAACAGTGTCAGCTTCAATGTACTCCGTATAAGATTCGTCATACATTGGATCGAATCTCCCCTCTTCATTGTATGTACGCTTCACACCAATGAATTCGATCCCTTTGACCTTTCCATGTTCCCCTATAATTTTTCGAGGTCCACGTTGAGGATGGAAAATGACACCTTCCTTTTTTGCTTCTTCAAATTCTTCATGTCCCTGCACGGTGCGAAGTACAGGCATCTCTTCAAATGATTCCAAACTGGCAATATGAACTTCTTCAGCCCCACCACGTCTGGCAACACGTGCAGCGTCAACAGCTTCGTGAATTGTTGTTTGTTCCATTGCCTCAGCACCACCTCTCAACGCTGTACGAGCGGCATCGAACGCAACAAAACCACCTCCGATCACTAATACTTTTTTCCCTAACTCCACTCGATATCCATTGTTGACATTGAGCAGATAGTCAATTGCTTTAATTACACCATCAAGATGTACTCCCTCAATGTTAATGTTGCGCCCGCGGGTGGTTCCTACGGAAATAAAAATTGCTTCAAAACCTTTTGCGCGTAATTGCTTTATTCCGAATTCCTCAGTGAGAGGTTTATTGTATTCAATTTTGACACCCAACGACTCAATTTTTGCAATTTCTTTTTCAATTAAACTTCTTTGCAACCGATACTCCGGGATTCCATGACGCAGCATACCACCCGCTACTTTTGTTGCTTCGAAAATCGTTACATCGTATCCCATCAGGGCAAGGTCGTGCGCACACGACAGTCCTGCAGGACCTGAACCGATGACGGCAACTGATTTTTTCTTCCCAATATTCTTTCGTGCTTCATTCTGAACGGGCAAATGCCATCGCCATTTATTCCCTTCATCACTAGCACCTTCAAATAGTTTGGATTGAGTTTCGGGTTCAAGAGATTCAACGCCGAATTTCTCTGTCACAAAACGCTTTAGGGCACGAATAGAAACTGGCGAATCGATTTTACCGCGCCGACACCAATCTTCGCATGGCGCTGCGCACACCCGACCACAAACACTAGCAAATGGATTTGGTGAGCGTGCAGTCAGATACGCCTCTTTATATTTCCCCTCACCAATTTGTTGGACATAACGCCCCGCATCGGTATGAATTGGACAACCGATTTGACACGGCACAAGGTTCTTCCAAAACTCAACATCTGGTATTGTCACAGTATAAGTTTCAGACATATTTCTCCGAAATTTTTCTTTGGCATGACATTCATAGTTAGTATTATCGGTGTTTCAGATTATTTCCTCTGAAATTAGTACAGAAAAATTACTACGTACGACTGATACTCTCTTTTGCTAATTCATATACACTCTTGCTTGCCAGCATATCGTTAATGCTTAACTTAATATGAGACCACATGTCGTGCACAGCACATGGATTCTTCCCACCACATTCCTTAAATCCCATAACACATTTTGTCGCATAATCAACACCATCAACTGCTTCAACAATATCTTTGATGAGTATTTTTTGAGCTGATTTTGCTAGTGCAAACCCACCTGTAGGACCAGTTTGAGAATGAAGAAGTTTTTTGTACGTCAAATCTTGCAATATTTTAGAAATGAAGTGGTATGGAACATCAAGTTTCGCAGTTAATTCTTTTGCTGAGGTCATTTCACCTGCAGGTTTTAGTGCAAGATAAAGCACCGCTTGTATTGCGTATTCACATTGTCGACTAAAAAGGACGCTCATAGTTTCAGATGATTTTATCCGAAACTAAATTGAAATTATGTCAAAGTCAAGTACTTTTTAAAATATTTATAACAATTTCTGGGAAATAGAAACTTGATTTTAAGTAATGTAGAGGGAAATTATAAGAATGGTATAGAAGTTCTATCGATTGATGAACCGTTTTTCAATATCGGAAATTTTATCAACGCGACGTTTATGTCTGCCACCTCCAAACCAGGTATTCAACCATACATTGACTATTGATTTAATCGAGTCGATACCCAATGACTTAGCGCCGATGGTCAGCACATTTGCATCGTTATGTTCTCGACTACTCTGGGCAACAAATTCATTGTAACAAGCGACCGCACGAACTCCGGGAACTTTGTTGCAGACTATAGCTGAGGCAACTCCTGTTGCATCGACCATAATACCTCGCCAGGCTTCTCCTTTAGAGACGATACGTGCTACCGCATAGGCATAATCAGGATAGTCACAAGCGTCTTCTGAATTTGTACCAACATCCAACACACGATAGCCAAGTTCGGTAAGATACTTTTTAAGAACTTCTTTTGTTTGAAAACCGCCGTGATCGCTTCCAATAACTATCAAGTTCCCTCCAACAATATTTGGAGCAATAGGCGATGTGTGGTAGGAATGAGTTGAAGAGTGTGTTGCTACTTCTTTTTCTTTATTTGTTACTTCCTTGTCCGTAATGGAAATCTTGTATTGACGAATAGCATCTCGCGCCGAAGGTGTAAGTATGGTTCCCTTCTCGACAACAAGAGATTGTTTTCCCTGTTTAACTGCAGAGAGGATATCTTGTTCCGTGAGAAGTTTCTTTGTCATGTGTTAATATAGGAATTTAGTTTGAATTTTCATCACTTCCCCACTCAAGAACTTCAAGACGCACTTTTGCAGTACCCGTTTTAGTCATCTCCAGTGCTTCGGCAGCGCCCAATGATAAATCCATAATGCGTTCGAGCTTAAAAGGACCCCGATCGTTGACGCGAACTACAACTGATTTGCCATTGTCGAGGTTTGTTACTTTCACCTTTGTATTAAAGGGATAGGAACGATGTGCTGCAGTCATTTTGTGCATATCGTACGTTTCACCATTGGCAGTTTTTTTCCCATGAAAATCATGTGCATAATATGAAGCAATGCCCTCCATCGTTGACGGTTTGCCTGAAATAGTTTTTTCATTGACTTTACCAGGAAGCACTGTTGGCTCGGCGTAGCGATCTTTTGTGAAACGGGGAGAAGAAGAGCATGAAAAGAACATGAACGCCACAAGCAATAACAACAATTTTGGGAATGTTTGAACGATGACATTCATTGACACTCTGTTTATGGTTACAGATAATCGTTCATCTGCTTGCGTCGTAAGTAATCGACTACTTCTTTCACATGTTGCGATTCACCTTTTTTGCACACCAGCAAAGCATCCGGTGTGTTGATAATAATTAAATCTTCCACACCTACTGTCGCAATGAGTTTGTCAGACGAGTGAATATACGTATTTTTTGAATTGACGGTAATAACTTCTCCCTTGGTAAAATTTCCAGATTCATCTTTTGGAGAAATTCTACTCACTTCATCCCACGAACCGAGATCGTTCCAACCAAAATCTCCTTTAACAACGTACACCCGTTCAGCTTTTTCCATAACTCCATAATCAATGGAGATTCCCCGGATCAGTCCATAGGTTGTTTCGAGATTGTGTTCAAAGAGCGGAGTGCCGATAGAAGGTTGAAGATTAATTAAATGTGTATGCAATTCGGGAAGGCTCTTCTGAATTTCACTCAAAATAACGTCCACACGCCATATGAACATACCGCTGTTCCAGTAGAAATCGCCGCTTTCTAAGAATTTGATTGCTGTCGCATAATTTGGTTTCTCGGCAAAGGTTTTAACTTCATAAACACCGTTGAAATTGAGAGGCTGTAATTCTTCCGAACGATCTTTTGCTTGAATATAACCGTAGCCCGTTTCCGGATGCGTAGGATG
>JBFMDF010000257.1:0-3843 GCA_040753935.1 Bacteroidota bacterium
AACCATCCAAAAGATTCCGTTTCACTGGCAGAGTATGAAACGTTGCTCAGACAGCAATTAGTGAAACCGACTCAGATGGAATTATTCATTATCAATGCCGATGGGACAGGCAAACGACAAATTACCAACAATGGCGCTGCAAATTTTGCACCATACTTCACGCCTGATGGAAGACGAATTATTTTTTCCAGCAACCTCCACGACCCCAAAAAATTCGACTTCGATCTCTACCTTATTGACATCGACGGAAAAAATCTTGAACGCGTAACGTACTCACCGGGGTTTGACGGCTTCCCAATGTTTAGTCCTGATGGAAAACAATTGGTATTTGTCTCAGCCCGCAATGCAACAACACGAAGAGAGTTCAATATTTTTATTGCAGATTGGGTGCAAGATTCAACAACAGTATATCTGAAACAACATGCTTCCTACCTCGCTTCCGACCAATTAGAAGGAAGAAAACCGGGTACAGAAGGGAATGAATTAGCGGCACAGTACATTGCTCGCCAATTTGCCTCCATCGGACTTTTGCCGCTTGGCGATAGTGGAACATATTTTCAAAAGTTTGAAGTTGTAACCGAATTGCAACTAGGAAAAAACAACTCATTAGCGCTTCAGCAGAACAAAAAGAAAACACCGTACATTCTTGAGCAAGATTTTCGTCCGCTCGGATTTTCATCAGACACTACTGTAACAGCAGGACTTGTTTTCGCCGGATACGGAATTTCAGCCCCTGATCTGAATTATGATGATTATGCTAATGTGAAGGTCACGGGAAAAATCGCCGTTGTCTTACGTGGAACACCTGAAGGAGATTCTCCTCATTCACAATTCGGACGCTTTGCACCGCTTCGCTACAAAGCGATGAACGCGCGACAGAAGGGGGCTGTTGGACTCATCGTCGTTACTCCGACTGCGGAAGATTCCACTGATGCGCTCATTAAATTACGGTACGATAATTCATTCAGTTCAAGCGGTATTCCTGCAATACACACCACACGGGCGGTGGTAAATTCGTGGTTGAAAGCAAACAGAGTCAAGGTGGATTCACTCGCCGCACAAATTCAACGGACGAAGAAACCAAATTCTTTTGAGGTAAAACAATCGACCGTATCACTTTCCACTGAAATTATCAGAGTGAAAAAGCCGACAAACAATGTTGTGGCACTGTTGAAAGCGCCATACAGTATTCCTAACGAACATCTCATTATCGGCGCTCATTTTGACCACCTCGGATATGGCGGTGAAGGTTCAGGATCACTGGCACCGTCAAAACATGAAATCCACAACGGTGCTGATGATAATGCTTCAGGCACTTCAGCAATGATTGAAATAGCACGACAGTTGAACGACATGAAAGAATTATTGAAACGCGATGTTGTGTTTATCGGATTTTCTGCCGAAGAAATGGGAACACTTGGTTCGCAATTCTATACAAAATCCCCTTCCCTCCCCCTTGACCAAGCAATTACCATGATCAATCTCGACATGGTCGGCAGAATGAAAGAAAATAAATTGACAGTGCAAGGTACCGGCACGTCAACATACTGGGAGACGATGCTTCAGTTGTTGAATGCCGACTCTCTCTTTTCATTATCGTTTGTCAAAGATGGATTCGGACCGAGTGATCATTCTGCGTTCTATTCAAAAAACATTCCGGTCCTCTTTTTCTACACAGGCGCTCACGAGGATTATCACAAACCAAGCGACGATTTTGATAAATTGAATTATGAAGGAATGGAACGTATCGTACGCTTTGCTACGCACACCGCTCTGGCAGTAGATACGCTGTCACAAAAACCAGACTTCCTTAAAACTCAGCAACAGATGGCTCGTGGTGGCGAAGGACGTGGATTTCGCGTCACGTTAGGAACGGTGCCCGACTACGCAGAAGGAATTGTCGGTTTCAAAATTGCGGACGTACGAGAAAATGGTCCTGCTCATAAAGCAGGATTGAAAGGGGGTGACATCATTACAAAAATTGGAAAGTACGATATTAAGAGCATTTACGATTATATGTACGCCCTCGAATCATTTAAGCCGGGTGAGGAAGTCGAAGTGGTGTTCACGCGTGGTACCGAAACAATGAAAACAAAAGTGGTTTTTGAGCGGAGAAACTAAATTGATAGTGAGTCGGACTTCTGTGCGTTTTTCACTCCGAACTAATTAAACTAAAGAGCCTTGCCAACAATTCATTCTGGCAAGGCTCTTTAGTTTTCAGTCCTGCTTGCTTACAACAACTTCTTTGCTACTTCCCGCAGTTCTTCTTTTGAAACAAACCGTTGAACCATCGGGAAGAGAATGTAATTCTCTTTGTGGATATGGTTGACCATTAATTGCACAATCTCTTCTGCAGATTCAACAAGTTCCTGACGAGCAATTTTATCATCAGGATTTTCTCTCATTGCTTTAATGCTGTACGAAAGTTTCTTGTAGAGTTTCCACATTTTAATGTGATCATCTCGCAGCGATGAAGTTGGGCCATCAACATATCGCTCGACAATTGGGAACAGCGCTTCTTCCTCGTGTTTGTTGTGTACCCGCACTTCTTCGTCAACATACTCAACCGCCTTCAACAATGCTTTGAATGCTTTCTCTGAATATCCCTTCTTTTTAATTTCTGTAGCGGATTTTTTCAGTAGTTGAAGTTTCGTGAGCGCTTCTTCATGCTCTTTCAGCAGTAATGCTATGGGATCGCGGACAGCCATTGTCGTTACTTCGTTTCAATATACGTCGTGTATTTCGTCTTGCCGTCAATGAAATCCTGTAGTTCGGCAGTCAGTTGGTCGGCGGTATCGTCTTCGCTTTCTTCAAATTTCTTATAGGCAACTTCGGAATGCGCAAGAAAAATTTCCGCGAACGAATTTTGCTTGCCGCGCTGTTCGTACACCGAGTACGATACATACTGGTTTGTTGCATAATGCGCTTTTAGTTTTTCAATCGTGTTCAGATACTCATTGCGTTTGTCGTTTTTGACATCGTATTGAACGGTGAGAATTACTTTTCCCATCGTAGAATGTTTCCTTTTAAGTTAAATGTTAAATGATGAATACAGAATAAAACTTACGTATGCTACTACACTCGTTACAACGATAATCACGATGAAACTCACTGCGCGAGACAACCGATGAGCCATCGCAAATCCGGTGGTTGCGAGCAACAAACTCCACAGTACCAGCAATCCATCCAATCCAAGCAACACTGCAGTTACAACAGGTTTCACTTGAAATGCGCTGGGGTTTGTCGAAAACATCAGCAATCCCAGTGTTGCCAATTCCAACGGTAAAATGAAAACAACGGAAAACATCACCGGCACCAGCGACCACCCGATCACAGCATATGTTTCTCTGAAATGCCCCTTCCCTCCTATCCGAAGGATTCTTCGAGCAAGCACGCCTGCCATGTGCAGTAGCCACGTCATACTAAAAAACAATGGAAGATAGATAACAAGTCCAAGAAACGTGCCTACCAAAAGCAGGGGGAAAAGGTTGTCAAAATTATTCCCCGACTTTTTCGCCCACATCAATGCAAACGCCGAAGCTATGCCGAGAAACATGCCTAAGAACAACACATAGTTTTTATGTTCCGCTAAGATAATTTTTTTGAATGCTGTTGTTGGTGATTCCACCATCAACCATACCGTTGCAAAAAAATCGAGCGTCGGAACACGGTCCTGAATATAACTGCCGCACGAAACACAGGTAATGGCAAAGTCATCGTTTGAGTACGAGCAGACAGGACAATTAATCATAACTGTGAGAAAATACGAAGAATTGCGCGGGCTTGCAATGAAAATTCTGATATATTGTACAGAATTTTACGATAGACTACGGCGAAGCGTTA
>JBFMDF010000258.1:0-3838 GCA_040753935.1 Bacteroidota bacterium
TCTGTTGCTCTTCTTGTGAACCGGTAAGTTTTACTGAATAACCATTTGGCAGTTGAACGTCGGCAAGACGTGTAGTTACATCGTTGAGTACTTCAGATTGAACGCGTCCTTCCACATCGCCGGTAATGGTAATAACGCGTTTCATATCTTTGCGGCGAATGTCGGTGATTGAGGTTGTTCTGCGAATGGTTGCCACTGAAGTAAGCGGAATTGAAAGTAATTGCCCGCGTCGGTTCATGAAGTTGATGCGTAGATTCTCCAGATCGGCAGGCGCAGTACGCTGGTCTTCTTTTAACCGCACACGGATTTTGTATTCATCTTCACCGACACGATATTTTGATGCTTCCACACCGGCTATCGCAGCACGGATTGTTGAAGCAATTTGTCCTGTACTTGTCCAGAACAACCCTGCCTTTTCGCGGTCAACAATAATTTCTACTTCGGGTCGTCCGGTGTTGTAATCATCTTTTAAATCAACGAGTCCCGGTACGTTCTTAATTTTTTCGCGAATTTGCCTGCTCAGTTCGGCCAACTGTGTGTACTCTTCGCCGGAAACTTCGATGCTCACTGGCGCGCCTACGGGAGGACCCATTTGCTGTTTGGTCAATCGTACATCAGCGCCGGCAATTCCCACGGTGGTTTGACGAACTTCTTCCATTGTGATGAATGTGCTTTGGTGGCGTAATGTTTTTTCAAAGAAGGTGATGGAAATGCGCCCTTTGTTTGATGTGCCTTGTCCGCCGAAATCAAAAATGTTGTCTGAAGTGCCGATGCTGGAAACAATGAATTCCACATCATGTCTGCCGGGAATTTTTTGCAGTCGCTCTTCGAGAATTTTTGCAATGGTGTTGGTTATCTCAAGCGATGTGCCGGAAGGGCACTCGATGCTGACGCTAACTTGTGTCGGTTCTGTATTCGGGAAGAATTCAACACCTTTGTTGAACAGCGCAAACAAAACGATGATCGTTACCAATAGAACCAGCGAGCCAACGATGGTTTTCTTTTTATGCTGAAGCGACCACCGGAGTGTTTTCACATAATTCCTTTGTAGCCATGGAAAGAACTGTTCATCCACTTTGTGGTAGAGAATGGTGAATGGATTATACTTCTTGTACCAACGCGGATGTTCAAGGTTCTCTTTTGCCTTTGCAATATCTTTTTTATAGTTAATCCACCGTGCGGCTTGCACCGGACTAATGACGTACGCTACAAACAACGATGCGGTGAGCGTGACAATGAGCGTGATGGGAAGAAATTTCATGAACTCACCGACAATACCGGGCCAGAACAACAGCGGCACGAAGGCAGACAGTATTGTTACCGTTGAAGTTAGAACAGGAACGAACACTTCACCCGCCGCTTTTTTTGCGGCGGTGTTCGGCTCTTCGCCGTATTCTTGCTGATGACGATAGGTGTTTTCAATAACGACAATGGCGTCGTCAACGAGAATTCCCAACACAAGAATGAGAGCAAAGAGGACGACCATATTGAGCGTAATGCCCATGGCATTAAGAACAATGTAGCCGGTGAACATTGAAAGAGGAATGGCGGTTGAAATCAGTAGAGAATTTTTGAAGCCGAAAAACATGAACAGCGATACGACCACCAGAAACATACCGGTGACGATACTATTTTCTAACTCATGCACCATCCGCTTAATGAAGTGGGATTGATCGTTGGAAATTTCTATTGTTATGCCGCTTGGCAGGTTGTTCTTTTCCGAAGCGACAATGTTCTTTACTTCATCGGCAATGCGGACAAGATTTTCTCCCGCCCGTTTGCGGACAGCGAGGGAAACCACATCGTTGCCGTTCAATCGCGCGTACGTTTGACGGTCTTCGAATGAGTAATTCACCGTGGCCACATCGCGAAGATAAATTGGTTTGCCATTTTGTATTTTTAACACAATGTCTTCTAGTGGTTTTACCTGCTTAAATTCACCGGGAACGCGGACAGTGAGATTTTTTTCTTTTGTTTCTATGGTGCCGCCGGGGATAGAAAGGTTTTCTGCACGGATGGCGCCTGAAATATCATCGAAACTGACTTGGTAGGCATTCATGCGATACACGTCAACGTTCACCTGAATTTCCGGTTCCAATCCGCCAATGATATCTGCACGAAGGACACCGGGGATGGCTTCGATTTTATCCTGCACATCTTTCGCAATATTTTTCAATCGTGCCAGACCGATATCGCCGACAACATTCACGTACATAATGGGAAATTCACTGATGTTGATTTCGGAAACAATTGGGTCAAGAATATCGGCAGGAAGTTGTGAGCGCGTTGAGTTCACTTTATCGCGTACGCGACGAAGCGCCTCGTCAATATCAATGCCGGTGTTGAATTCAATACTGATGGTGGAGAGTCCTTCTTTTGATACCGAACGAATTTCTTTGACATCTTTCAGTCCTTTTAATGCGCGTTCAAGCGGTTGAGAAATTAATCCTTCAATGTCAACCGGCGACACGCCGATGTACGGAGTTGAAATGATGATCAGAGGAATGGTGATATCCGGTGTCGCTTCGCGCGGAAGATCGGTGTACGAAACATATCCAAAGACAAGAATCAACACCATTAACAAATACACGGCGACTTTATTATCGACTGCGATGTTCCATATTTTCATGAGTTCTATTCTCCTACAGTAATTTCACGGTGGTGAGCCACCAAACACAAATTTGTAGGACAGGATATCATCTTGTCCTACCGGGAGTGTAGAACAATAACTTATTCCGTCACCGTTACCGGAGTTCCGTTCACCAGTTTTTGGAATCCTGAAACGATGAGCCGGTCGCCAACGCGCAATCCGCTTGTAACTTCAACCATATTTCCTTGTCGTCCGCCGATGGTAATGCGGCGTTCTTCGGCGCGGCTGTTGTTTTCTACATACACCACGTAACGGTCACGATCAACAAGTTGAATAATGTTTTCGCTGACGAGAATAGCGTCATTCTTTTTTCGTTTGACAAGATGCACTTTGGCAACCATTTCCGGTTTTATTTTCCCTTTGGGATTGCGCAGAAGAATCTCCACCAGCAATGTTCGGTTGGCAGCGGAAACGGTTGAACTGACAAATGAAACTTTGCCACTCAATGTTTCATCCGGCACTGCATCAAAGGTTACCGTTGCGGGAGTGCCCGTTGAAATAGTTCCCGAATACAATTCGGGGATTTCTGCCTGCACTTTAATTGCTGAAGTGTTGACAATTCGCGCGATCGGCACACCGGGTGGAGCCATTTCGCCGACATTCGGTATCGTATTGTCGATGACGCCATCAATAGGACTGCGGAGTTGCGTACGTTCCCATCGTGCTTTCATTAACTCGGCGTTTGCTTTTGCAGCGTCGCGGCTGTAGAGCATGTTTTTGTACTGCAGTTCGCTGATTCCTTGTTGTTCATATACCGATTGCTGTTTTTCAACGTTCAATTGCGCAATTTGATACTGTGCATCTGCCGCTTCATATCCTGCTTTGATCACTTCGTCTTTCAGGACGACGATGAGGTCTCCTTTTTTTACCCGATCACCTTTTTTCTTTACCCACATCTTGACCACACCTCCTTCTTCAGGACTTAACATCACTTCTTCATACGCTTTTGCCGTTCCGGCAACGTGGATGCCGTCAATGAGTATTGACGGTTTGACTTCCTGCACGGCAACATTGACCGGCTGAACTTTCTCCGTATTGTTTGTTTCTTCTTTCTTGCAGGAAAAATGAATGAAGCAGAACGTGAACAGAAGTAAAATGTATAATTGGTTTTTCATTGGGATAATCCTTTTGTCGGAATTTTTCGGTACTACACGTTGTCTTTCACTATTGGACTTTCAGTGTTCAAAT
>JBFMDF010000259.1:0-3837 GCA_040753935.1 Bacteroidota bacterium
GCACATTTCTTCTTCACTGAATTCCACAAAAGCGCCGTTGGTCATCAAAGGTGCGCGGGTTCATAACCTGAAAAACATTACCGTCGAAATTCCCCGCAACAAACTCGTTGTCATTACCGGCGTCAGTGGTTCCGGAAAATCGTCGCTGGCGTTCGATACTATCTATGCGGAGGGGCAGCGTCGGTATGTCGAGTCTCTCTCGGCATACGCCCGTCAATTTTTAGAGCGGATGGATAAACCCGACGTAGATGTAATTTTGGGGATGAGTCCGGCAATTTCCATTGAGCAGCGAACCAACACCCGCAATCCTCGCTCAACGGTAGCAACTACTACAGAAATTTATGATTATCTTCGACTGCTCTACGCACGGGTTGGAAAAACCATGTGCCCGAAGTGTGGAAGAGAGATCAGAAAAGATTCTGTGCATTCGGCGGTGGATAGAGTGTTGCAGGAGGCAGAAGGAAGTAAATTCTACATTACATTTCCAATGCATGACCATGAAGGGAAAACCGTTGCGCAGGAATTGGAGACGTTAACGAAGCGTGGGTTTTTCAGAGTAGTCGTCAACGGCGAATTAATTGACGTGAACGAGAAGAAACCGCAGGTCAAATCGAAAAAAGAAATTGCCGTTCTCGTTGACCGATACGTGTTGCGAAAAGGGGAGAAGGAAAGTGTTAACCGATTGGCGGACTCGATTCAAACAGCGTTTGTTGAAGGCGATGGCTATGCGGCGGTGTATCATTTGGAAAAGAAAGAATACATTCCCTTCAGTCAACATTTCGAATGTCCGGTGGACAACATTCGGTTTGAAGAACCGGAACCGCATTTGTTTGCCTTCAATTCTCCCATCGGCGCCTGCAAGAAATGTCAGGGATTCGGCAGGTCTGTTGGCATTGATATGGATCTTGTCGTTCCCGATAAAGACAAAACGTTGAAAGAAGGAGCAATTCACCCGTGGACAACACCACGATTTCAAGAACATTTGCGCGATTTGGCTCGTGTTGCGTACGATGCAGGCATTCCAATGAATGTGCCGTTCAGAAAACTCACCGATGAACAATTGAACATTGTGATGAATGGTTATGGGAAAGAATTTGACGGTATCAACGGTTTTTTTAAAATGGTGGAAAGGAAAGCCTACAAAATTCAGTATCGCGTGCTTCTCTCCAAATATCGTGGGTACACCACCTGCCATGAATGTGGCGGAAGCCGGCTGCGAAAGGAAGCATTGTACGTAAAAATCGGCGGCAAGCATATTGGTGAAGTCGTGTCGATGTCTATCGAACGTGCTGATGAATTTTTTCAACAATTGAAACTCTCAGATTTTGAATTGAGTATTGCCAAACGGATTCTCGAAGAGATCAAAAAACGTCTCCGCTATCTTGTTGATGTTGGGGTGGGGTATTTAACGCTCGATCGTTTATCAAACACCCTTTCCGGAGGGGAATCGCAACGCATCAACCTTGCAACGTCCATTGGTTCATCACTCGTCGGTTCAATCTACGTGCTCGATGAGCCAAGTATTGGTTTGCATCCACTTGATAATGATCGTTTAATCAACATTCTGCAACGTTTGCGTAATATCGGCAATACAGTACTGGTAGTAGAGCATGATGCAGATATGATGCGTGCCGCTGACCAGATTATTGATATGGGACCACGTGCTGGCGAGCGTGGCGGTGAAGTAGTCTTTCAGGGGACGTTTGAGGAAATACTTTCAGCAGACAAATCGCTGACAGGAAAATATCTTTCCGGAAAGTTGAACATTCCTGTTCCTAAAGCGCGCCGTAAGAAGACCAACAACGCTCTCCACATTGTCAATGCCTTTCAACATAATCTTCAGAATATCGATCTTACCATTCCATTGAATATGTTTGTGTGCATTACTGGGGTGAGTGGTTCGGGGAAAAGCACCTTAGTACACGATGTGCTGAGTGAAGGAATCAAAAAACGACTCAGTGGGCATATCGGCAGACTGAACGGTGTTCACGATATTCTTGGATGGGAACAAATTCAATATTTGGAAGTCGTCGACCAATCGCCGATTGGACGATCACCGCGTTCAAATCCGGTGACGTATCTTGGCGTGTTCGACCTTATTCGCGAGTTACTGGCAAAAACGCCGATGGCAAAATTACACGGTTACCTGCCGGGATTTTTCTCATTCAATGTTCCTGGCGGAAGGTGCGATGTGTGTGAAGGTGACGGATTACAGAAAGTTGAAATGCAATTTATGGCAGATTTGTATCTCACCTGTGAATCGTGTAATGGAAAAAGATATAAGAAAGAAGCATTGGAAATTCGTTGGAATGGAAGGAATGTTGATGACATACTGAATATGACAGTAGAAGAAGCAATCGAATTTTTCGGCAAGCATGCCGACGGAAAGAAGGTTGCACAAAAATTGCGGGTGTTGGATGATGTCGGACTCGGATATCTGCGTCTAGGTCAGGCCGCCACAACGCTTTCCGGCGGGGAAGCGCAACGTATAAAATTAGCGGCACATCTTGTCGACAACTCGACTCGTAGAGTTGATAAAAAGGAAGGACACACGCTGTTCATTTTTGATGAACCGACGACCGGTTTGCATTTCGACGATATCGCGAAACTATTGAAATGTTTTACTGCGTTGCTTAATGCCGGAAATTCACTCATTGTTATTGAACACAATCTGGATGTGATTAAATGCGCTGATTATATCATTGATATGGGACCCGGAGGTGGTGTCAATGGCGGCAAAATCGTTGCAACTGGTTCACCCGAAGAATTGTCTAAATTATCTCACTCATACACGGGAAGATTCCTGAAAAAAGTATTGTGACAGAGGTAACTAAACGTATTTATCACGTGTCCATTTCTTGTTCAACGCTTCAAATTTTACTATATTCAACGGTGTTGAAGGGCCCTTAGCTCAGTTGGTTAGAGCAGCTGACTCATAATCAGCGGGTCGCTGGTTCAAGTCCGGCAGGGCCCACAAAAAATTTGAATGGTATTCGAAAGATTTATTGGATGAGTGATGCGGAAAAACAAGAAATACTCCGGAAAATTTTTTGGGATTACAACGTTTCTGGACAAGACTTATTAGAGAGTCTCAAGGGTACGAAGGGAGGGGCTCTTATTTCACGGGAAAAAGTTTTTCTACGCATGTTAGAACGATTGGGGTGGTACGATATCCTGGATGTAGCTGGAATAGAGACTGTGAAAGAAATGCTTGTTCCATCGGTGATAGAGAAAATTCGTCAACCAGAGTTGCAGAAACGATATGAATTCATACGAGCAATACTATCGGGAGATCCTGTATCCGTTGCAGGATGGGGTGATGAGTATTATCAACAAATTAAACACACCCTTTTTTCTCACCGGTGGTACCGCACTCAGCAGGCAGTACAGTAATCATCGGTTCTCTGATGATCTTGATCTGTTTGTTAATTCAGATGCTTCGTATCAAGAGTGGGTGGAAAAGATTTTTCGGGCATTGTTCAACAGTGAAGTCAACAGCGGCATTACCATAGGTCGATCTTCAATACGACGGCTGAAAGATTTTTCCCAAGTGTTTGTATCCATGAAGGATAGACCGGAGGCGCAATTAAAGATTGAACTTGTGAACGATGTTGCAGAACATTTTGGCGATTTTGAATTTCACCCTACACTTGGCAAAATAGACAGTTGGCGGAACATTTTATCGAACAAAGTAGCGGCTCTTTTTCGACCTGCCCGACTTCGCCGTTCAGGCGGGTTTGAACCAAAGGATATATCTGATATGCGAAGCATCCTTCGGATTTGGTCTCTTGCTCGCTTAAAAAATTTTTCGTGGAAGGAGATTGTACGCGAGGCAAA
>JBFMDF010000260.1:0-3810 GCA_040753935.1 Bacteroidota bacterium
GTTCGTATAATTTGCAAGCGAATATTTCGTATAGGATTTCTTCCACCATGAAATTGAAATACGAAGTGGTGTATGATAACGGCGAAAGCAAAGACGCATATTACTATTCCTATCGCTATAATCCTGATGGTCGTCCGACAAATTACAGTAATGGATTGGTGCAGACGCTCGATTGGACTCATACGCTGAGCAATGCCGCATTCTACACTGCTAAACTCTCATTGACCGAATCACACGATAAGACGTACGCGTTTGAGGATATCAACGATCCGCGGTATCTACCTTCCTTCTATCAGTCAACGTTGATTAACACTGGCTTTTTGACCGGCGGCGTATTTTTAGGAAGAACATTCCGGTCAACAAAATCTCTTGGCGGTAAATTCGATGTGCAGGCGCAGATGTTTAACGACCACGAAGTGAAAATTGGCGGTGAGTTGCGGTTACATACATTGGATCTTGAGTCATATACACTTGAGTTTTACAATGTGAAAAATCCAAGTGAAATCGTCAACGATTTTCAAGATGTGTATAAGGATAGCATGCAATATGCGGCTCGGGTACCGGGTATTGAAGGAGGATACACGCGCTACACCCGAAAGCCGGTTCAACTATCGTTGTATGTGCAGGATAAGATTGAATTGGAGAAGTCGTTTATCCTGAATGCCGGTTTGAGGTACGAATATTTCGATCCGAGCGCTCGGTATAATCCTAACTTGAGTGATGAATATTCAAACCTCGGCGTTATTTTTGTAACGAAAGGATTAAAGCCTGCAAGCGTAAAGCATACGTTTAGTCCACGCATCAGCATGGCGTATCCGATAACTGACCAAGGTGTCATTCGTTTTTCGTATGGTCATTTCTATCAATTGGGCAATCTTTCTCAACTGTATCGTAATCCTAACTTCAGAGCAACCGGTACGCCGACCTTTGGCAATGCCGATGTGCGTCCACAGCGAAGTGTGCAGTACGAAGTTGGTCTTCAACAGGGATTAACGCCGGATTTACGTTTGGAGGTCGTGGCGTTTTACAAGGACGTGCGTGATTATCTTTATAGTCAAACGGTCAAAGCAGGGAAGGGAGATATTCAGTACGTTATTCTCACCAATCTTGACTATGCCAACTCACGTGGAATCACAGTATCGTTGTTCCAACGTCGAGCGCCGGGAAGTATCTTCTCGTCATCGGTTGATTATACGTTTGCTATCGCCGAAGGAAATCGCACCGAACCGGTTGATGAACTCTTCTATAACGAATTATCACAAAAATCCTCCGAAACATTTTTAGTCCCGCTTGATTTCGATAGAACACACACATTGAATACCACGCTCAACCTGACTGAGCCGGATAATTACAGTGTGAGTTCAACAATTAGGTTGCAAACAGGGTCACCATACACACCAAGTATTCCGGCAAGTCTATCAACCCAATTGTCGCGATTTATTCAGAATAGTTCTACGAAACCATTCCAGTGGTCGGTTGATTTGAAAGTGGAAAAATTCTTCGTCTTTGGAGGAATGCGATATTCACTGTTTGCGCTTGTTGACAATGTGTTCAATACAGAAAATGAAATTTCTGTTTACTCCAACAGCGGACGAGCACTGTATAATGCCAACCAAATTGCCGACCCGACAGCGTTTCAGGATATCCGCACCAGAATTCAACGCGGTGATAAAGGCTTGATTCCGCTTTCGGCAATAGAGAATTATTATGCCGATCCACAGAATTTGAGCCGACCACGACTTATCCGGTTCGGTATTTCCATGTTATTCTGATTGAAGGAAGACGATTGCTATGAATAAAAGGATTCTTTTTATGAACAGAAGTGTAACAGTACTTTTAGCACTCACATTCACCTCCTTGTTTGCACAGCAAGGGAAAATTGATTTTCGCACTGTGGATATCAAATATCTCAATCGTCAGCAGTTACAGGAATTTCAACGCTGGCGTGATGAACAATTTCGATTGATGAAATCTGCCGGCTATCAATCTGAAGTAAAAAGCCTCATCATCCAAGGAAATAAAATCCGATCCATCATTTACAATACCGGCGCTATCAGCAATCCCGGTGTTACCGGTAATGTTCTCGATCTTGTGTGGAATGGTTTGGGGTATGGTTATGAATTTGGCCCGCTTGCCGCCGCACGTGTTCCTCGAAATGCAAATCCTTTAGACTCTGCCAACATTGTGATTGATGGATTCGGCGGCGCGAATAGAAGTACTGCTGACGGCGATTTTTCACCTGACGGTACGGTGAAGTGGGGATGGTTACCTGTACCAGGATATTCGGACCCAAATCAAAAAGATATTGCCAGTTGGGGGGCTCGAACATCTGATCTACGCATCAAGCCAAAGTCGTGGCCAGAGAGTTGGTACAATGAATTCCTGGGCGAATATGTGTACCCATCATTCCTTGGCGGCAATGCCACTGTTCCTGATGAAGAAGTGTATTATGTTGTTGATGATTCGACTGATAAAGAGTTTGATTATCTTCCCATCCCTACTATTCCGGAACATGGCGGTTTAGGATTAGATTTGGAAGTACGCGTGATGCAGTTTGCCAATCCGCTTGCGGAGGATATCATCTTCTTGGTGTATACTGCAGAAATGGATTTGCGTGCAAAAAAAATTGACCGCGTATATTTTGGCATGTTTGGCGATCCACACATTGGAGGACCAAACAATTATTCTGATGATGCCGCCTCTTTTATTCCTGCAAAAGCAATCGGTATTCCTGCATTCGACAATTTGTTGATTGTGGATGGAAAAACGGTCACGCAGCGGGCGCGCAACATGGTGTATAGTTGGGATCCGGATGCCAAAAGCGATATCCCCTCAATTGTTCCCGGCTATTTTGGATATAAATTTTTGGAAAGTCCGAACAACAGTGTTGATGGAGTAGATAATGATGACGATGGAATTGCCGATGAAGATCCGTTTAACTCCAAAGGCGTTCAGATTGATGGAATCAACATTCCGGTAACCTCTGGAATTGCCGATGTTGCAAAATACACCGCATTGTACGGCGCCCCCAAACCACGGTGGTCAGGCGATGAAGATGGTGATTGGAATAAAGAAAATGATGATGTTGGTATCGACGGCATCGGAGGTACAGGTGACTACGGAGAAGGGGATGGATTTCCATCGCAGGCATTTTATTTTGACGCTAACGGTAACGGGAAATATGACCGTGGTGAACCGCTGGATACCGTCCAAAAACCTAACTGGGGTTGGGCTGGTTCTGAACCGAATTTTGGATTTAGAGATGTAAACGAATCCGATCAGATTGGATTGCGAAGTTTTTGGTCGCTAACCTATGGTGGAAATAACAGACCGAAAAATGATCAATTAATGTACTCGTGTATGTCGTCAGATATGGATACCGCCGCACTTGCGTTACTGTATCCAGTCAATCCGGACAATCTTGGCGATTACATTTTCCTTTACGGCACTGGACCATTTCCAATGGAACCGGGGCACAGAGAACGTTTTTCGATTGCATTGCTGATGGGTTCTGATTTAAGAGACTTGCTGTTGAATTCAGAAACTGCTCAGTTAATTTTAGAAGCAAGTTACCGCTTTGCACAACCGCCACCGAAACCGAAAGTAACCGCTGTGGCTGGCAATGGACGGGTAACACTGTATTGGGATGCCAATGCCGAAAATACACGTGATCCGTTTACCGGGAAACAAGATTTTGAAGGATACAAAATTTACCGGAGTCAGGATTATACATTTAAGGATGTCTTCACTATTACTGATGGCAATGGCTATCCCTTTTTAGGGAAAGCACTGTATGATGAGAAAGCACGG
>JBFMDF010000261.1:0-3794 GCA_040753935.1 Bacteroidota bacterium
ATTTCTGGTGAGGGACAAACACTATGGTTGAAAACACCGGTATGAAATCTATTTGGTATTTTGTCGGTCTGATTTTAATGACGATGGGTGCAGTGGTTGTTATTTCTGGAGTGTTCTATCTCTTTACTCCTACAGAGCGTCACACAGCTCTGTCGCATTTGCATCCGAGTTTATGGTGGGGAGGAATTATGGTAGCGGCGGGTTTTATTTTTTATCTCACGAATAGAAAGACATCCGTTGAATAACACATTTACGTACAGGCAGGAATTTGTTGTTGATGATTTTGTCTCACTTTTTCAGGAGCGATTTAACAGCGAGGCAACACCTATTGTGGTTCGTTCTCCCGGCAGAGTGAATCTCATTGGTGAACATACAGATTACAACAAAGGGTTTGTACTGCCGGCGGCAATAGACAAAGCTATTTACTTTGCCGTTGCTCCCAGAAGGGATATGCAATTTAAACTCTACTCATTGGATATGAATGAGTGGTATGAAGGGAATCTGAGAGCGCTGAAACATGCTGAGACTCGTTGGCCAAATTATTTAATTGGTATCGTCGACCAGTTGATAAGAGCCGGGTACGAATTCGAAGGATTTGATTGCATGTTTGGCGGCGATGTGCCGATTGGTGCCGGGCTCTCTTCGTCCGCGGCAATTGAAGGGGGATTAATTTTCGCATTAAACCAACTGTTTGGTTTGAATATAGATAAACTGACAATGGTGCAACTTGCACAGAAAGCAGAAAACGAGTTTGTCGGCGTTCAGTGCGGCATTATGGACCAGTTCATCAACATTTTCGGAGAAGATAAGAACGCATTGAAGATCGATTGCCGATCGTTGGAGTACGAATACATACCTTTCGAAAGTACACATTTGAGCATTGTGTTGTGCGAGACTCAAACGCGCAGAGCATTGGCATCATCCGAATACAACATCCGTTTCCGTCAATGTTATGAAGGGGTCAGCACCCTGTCAGCGGTCAATCCCTCTATCACGAGCTTGCGCGATGTGACACTAAATTTCCTCGAAGAGCACAAAACGTTACTCTCGCCAATAGTGTACCGACGTTGCTTGTACGTTGTGAAAGAAAATCAACGGGTAATAGATGCCTGTGACGACCTGCGGCGTAAGGATATTGCTGCATTCGGTAGAAAGATGTACCTCTCCCACGAAGGCCTCAGCAAGGATTATGAAGTAAGTAGTGCCGAACTTGATTTCCTTGTTGACGTTGCTGCTGGTGCTCGCGGAGTGTTCGGTGCCCGTATGATGGGGGCAGGTTTTGGCGGTTGCACCATCAATCTTGTAGAAGAAAATGCAGTAGGGTCATTTGTGGCTGAGGCAAAACAACGATATTTCGATAAAACACACAAAGCATTACAGATACATATCGTAAAACTTAAAGCAGGTACAGAACAAATAGTGTAACCAGATGATATTCGGGAAAGGAGGTGTGAACAAGGCAAGAAAAGTTTTCCACAACGCTGTAATTCACGAAGCAGTAGGTTGTACAAACACCAACAACTAATCAAAGGAGAAATACTATGCAATCCTTGATGCGTTTTCTTTTTGTTGTGCTGATGGCAGTGTTCGGCACTGCATCGCTTTTCGCACAACTTGAACAAATCGGAGGTCCGTATACAGTAGATGCCAATACGGTATTACTGTTGCACTTCGATGGCAACCTCACTAATGCAGCGGCAGCACAAGGCAAAACAGCTGCCGAGGCAGTACCACACTCTACCAATATAGCAGGAAAGATTTCCTACGTTGCGCAATCGGGACCACTTGCCGGTTTGGGGCAAGCTATCCGTATTGATAACTCGTCCGTGAACGACTCAACGTACTTAACAGTTGCCGACACGGCTGCGCTTGATCTGACCGGAAGCTGGACGATTGAAGCATGGGCAAACATTTTCACATTTGGTTCCGGGTCGTCTGATTATCGCTGGGTACCGCGAGTGGTGATGAAACCCGGTGACGATGTATTCTGGCATCCTAACTACTGGCTGGAAATGTGGGGTGACAACAGATTATTCCATGCAGGGTACTACACCCCGGGCGATGCATTCATCAGCGTTACTTCTCCAAACAACATGTTTGTACCTGGTGAATGGGTTCACCTGACATTCATTCGCGACACAGCGCGTGCATTTATTGCTGTCATGGTGCATGATGCGAACAAAAATCTGAAAGGATTCTTGACGCGGGGTTTTGACAAAACAAAAGATACACCAAAGACGAACTCACAAGATCTTCACATCGGCTGGGCTGGGTCAGTAAAAATTCCTTCGCCAAGTACAGACTCATGGTTGGATGGATTTGTTGATGAAGTCCGCATCAGCAATGTTGTGCGTAATTTTGCTGGTCCACCAGTGATTCAATCGGTTACGCAATTGGCAAACCAACCGTCAACAGCAACTTCGTATCCGGTCGAAATTTCTGTTTTTCCGCTGAATGCGGGTGGTACAATGAGTGCTGTGACGCTTTACTACCGCACAGACACGAATGCTACATTTACCAGTGTTGCAATGACATCCGCAGGAGGAAACAAGTACACTGCAAGCATACCGGCACAAACAGCGGGCAAGATGGTTCAGTACTACTACAAAGCGGTGGACAACAACAACCAAATATCCTTCTCGCCGGTTAATGCCGAAGTGAATAAAACATATTATTCATTTTACGTCTTCCAACCTAACTCAAAAGTTCTGGATGTAACGTTTGAAGAAGGACCGAGCGGCAAACCTATCGATCATTCACCAAACAACGCCAAAATTATTACCATGCCTGAGTTCAAATATGCGACAATTGCACCGACTGGTGGCGGTTCATTCTCTCACGATGTGCGTGGAACAGATGGTGTGAAAATCGATTCGAACTGGGTTGAAGCAGAATCACCTTTCTTAGCAGCGGAGGAATTCACACTTGATTGCTGGCTCCGTCCTGATTCGGCGAACAGACATGCGGTGCGTATTATTATCAATCCATCTTCGAAACAAGACTGGAACAATGCGAACTTTGAACTGAGCTTCCGCAACGGATCGCAAGGTAAGCCAGTCTTCACGGCGCGGTATTGGACAATTGATCTTGCCAGTGCGCCAATCATTCAGGATACACTGGTTGCACAAACAGCACACGTTGGGAAGTGGCGTCATGTGATTCTCGAGCGCCATAAAGCCACAGGTAATTTTGCGATGGTCGTTCGCGATGAGAACGATGTGTTGATGTTTAAAAAAGTCATTAACAATCCAAAATCGCCAGTGATGGCTGGGGCACCACTGGTTATTGGTCGCTCGTGGTTTTTGACTTCTGACCAATATTATGTCGGTCCGTATCGTGGATTGATAGATAATGTGAAGGTGTATAACTATGCCGCTACCGGAATAACAAAGGTAGGCGACGAACCGGTAGCTATTGCGCATGAGTTTAACCTTTCACAAAACTATCCAAATCCGTTCAACCCGACAACGGAAATTGAATTTACCATTCCAAAATTCCAGCAGGTGTCGCTGGTCGTGTACGATATTCTTGGCAAAGTTGTGAAAACACTAGTCAACGAAGAACGCCACGCCGGTTCGCACCGCGTACGGTGGAATGGTACGGATAATTCTGGCGCCAAAGTCTCGACGGGAGTGTATTTTTACAAACTCACCTCGGGGAATATGACGCAAGTACGCAAGATGTTGTTGTTGAAGTAATTGAAAAAAAGCGAAGACGGGAGATTCCCGTCTTCGCTTGCTGTTTAGTCATCTGTTTGGGATTTACTGTTCCTATGAAAAATTTTATTGAATTAT
>JBFMDF010000262.1:0-3768 GCA_040753935.1 Bacteroidota bacterium
CAATCGGAATATCGTAGATATCCAGTTCATCTCTTTTAATAAAAAAGAGAAGAAGATCGAGCGGTCCTTCAAAATCTGTTAGTTTGACGCGATACATACTCTTCAATTTTCGAGATTATCATGATTGCAAGATTACTTTAATTATGGTTGAGAATCTTGATAATCTTGCAATGGTGTAATCTAACCTATTTTCATTGCACTACGAACTTCTTGCATTGTCTTTTGTGCTTCCACCCGCGCCCGCTTTTCACCATCAGCAAGAATATCTTTCACAGCATTTAAATCGCTTTCGTACTGCGCGCGTTTTTCTCTCAATGGTGCAAGAACGTCGGCAATCTTTGTCGCACAATTCTTTTTACACTCTACACAGCCGAGCGCACCGGATTCGCAACCTTTTCGGATCTCCGGAACTTCTGACTGATTGAATTTTTGATGATACGAAAAGACAACACAAATATCCGGCCTCCCGGGATCACCGCGACGCACTTTTTGCGGATCGGTTACAGCGAAGCGCATTTTTTTCTGAATTTCTTCCTGCGAATCAGAGAGTAAAATAGTGTTGCCAAGCGACTTGCTCATCTTCTGATTGCCGTCGAGACCTGCAAGTCGGGCAAACTTCGTCAACTTCGGTTCCGGCTCGGGAAAAACGTTGCCCCATTGATTATTGAAACGTCGGGCAATTTCTCGAGTAATTTCAATGTGTGGAACCTGATCTTCACCGACAGGAACAACTTCACCTTTGTACAACAGAATATCCGCCGCTTGCAGAACAGGATACCCTAAATGGCCATATACCATCGTTTCCATATTCAAATCACGCACCTGTTCTTTTAACGTAGGATTGCGCTCCAAGCGAGACGTGGTGATGAGCATGGAAAAGATAAGATGAAGTTCTGTGTGTTCTTTAATTTGTGACTGGCGAAAGATTGGGCTTTTCACCGGATCGATACCTGCAGCAAGCCAATCGATGACCATATCGATGGAGTTCTGATACAAATCGTTCGTGTCAAGATTTGTTGTCAGTGCGTGATAGTCCGCAATGAGATGGAAATTGTCGTATTCGTGTTGAAGTGAAACCCAATTTTCCAACGCACCCACCAGGTGTCCGATATGCAATTTACCTGTTGGGCGCATGCCGGAGAGAATCCGTTGCTTTCTATTTTTCAATAATCACTCTCGCAATAAAATCGTGTTTCTTTCAAATTTCAAAAAACACTGTTGTAGAAAAAAATGATCGTTGAAGTGGTAACTCAGCACTTAATGCAAAAACAAATACGGTTTCCACCGCTCATCCATATTACCGACGAAGTGACGAAGGAAAGTAACATGATTCGGTTTCATCGGTTTACGTAGTAATGGCATATCAGCTTCTTCTGGCGTGTGGTCACCCTTTTTGTTGTTACATTTTACGCATGCTGCTACAAGATTTTCCCACGTGTCTTCCCCGCCCCGCGATTTCGGCATTACGTGATCAACCGTCAGCGGAATATCTCCCCGCCCGCAATACTGACAGCGATGTCCATCTCTCCGTAAAATATTTTTGCGGGAAAGAATAATTTTTTTGTACGGAACGCGAACAAACACAGACAAGCGCACCACGCTCGGAAAAGGCATCGTCATCGAGACAGATCGAATAACCTTTCCGTTGCTTGTTTCTACCAATTCTGCCTTTCCCAAAAAGAGCAAAATGATGGCTTTCTTAACGTTGCAAACGCTCAGCGGCTCATAGTTCTGATTCAACACCAGCACTTTACTGTTGAGCCGACCATGAATACTTTTTGACTGAAAGAGAGAACTGAAGACGTACAACCTCCTTCTGCCGTTATTGTTCTCATAATGAAAGGGCTTTTCCGCTGAATGAACTTCAATGAACTGAATATCTTTGCCCTTTACCCTCGAGAACTACTTTTGATGCTTTGCCTTGAAAGTTGATTTACAGTAGAAATATAACAATGTGGAAAGTGAATATCAATTGCAGATTTCAGACAATTGTTGATTTGGTTGCCCCTGTTAGTCCATATACCATCATCGTTTATATCGTTTTTTTATTTCCTGTACTGAATCACCCCCAAATTTCTCCAATAATGCATTTGCCAGTACGGGGGCAACAACCGCTTCACCAATTACTGAACACGCCGGCACAGCACAAACGTCAGAGCGTTCGTATCGTGATTGTGTCGTCTTCTTTGTCTTAAGGTCAACCGTTCGTAAAGGATTTGCCAATGTTGAAATCGGTTTCATAGCGCCGCGAATCACAAGAAGTTCGCCATTTGTTACGCCCCCTTCCAAACCGCCAGCGCGGTTTGTCGGACGAATGATTGTTCCATTCTTTGCAATAATTTCATCATGAACTTGCGAACCGAATTTCCGCGCATTGTCAAAACCATCGCCGATTTCTACACCCTTCACAGCATGAATTGACATAACGGCCTGCGCGAGTTGTCCGTCGAGTTTTCTATCGTAGTGAACGTAACTGCCAAGACCAATGGGAAGACCGGACACCAGCACTTCAAAAATGCCACCGAGTGTATCTCCTTTCTTCTTACATGATTTGATTTCCGCAATGGCTTTTGCTTCCACTGTTGGATCGAGAATTCTTACTTCGGAATGATCTGCAAGTGCGGCAATTGTTGAAATTTCATTAGAATATTTTTTGATCAATTTATCAATGGCGGTTCGGTTTTTTGTTTCGGCAGAACCAATGGAAAGAACATGACTGCCGATAGAAATTCCAAACTCTTCCAACAACCGCTTCGCAATTGTGCAGCAGGCAACGCGCATTGCCGTCTCTCTTGCACTTGCCCTATCAATAACGTTGCGAATGTCGTCGAATCCATATTTCACCACGCCGACATAATCAGCATGACCGGGACGCGGCAACGTGATTTTTCCGATTCCCTTTCCGGTTCCTTCAACAGACATTTTCTCTGTCCAGTTCTGCCAATCGTTGTTCCGTACCAACAAGGCAATCGGTGAGCCAAGTGTTTTGCCGAACCGAACACCGGAAAGAATCTCCACCTTGTCTGTCTCAATCCGCATTCTTCCGCCGCGTCCATACCCCTGCTGTCTGCGCCACAGTTGGTGATTGATATACTCTGAAGAAATAGAAAGTCCCGCCGGAACACCTTCGACAATGCCGACGAGCGCTTGTCCGTGAGATTCACCTGCGGTGTAATAGCGTATCATAGTTAAATCATTCCTTATATTAAATCATCTGTGCAAGTATCTGCACAATCTGAGAAATCATTTCCACTTACCGTTTTGTTTGAGCACCTGCCTGCTGATAATTAATTTTTGAATTTCATTTGTTCCTTCAAAAATTTTCAAAATGCGTGCATCGCGATAGAATCGTTCCAACGGCAGTTCGGCAGAAAACCCCATCCCTCCATGAATTTGCAACGCCTTGTCTGCCACTTCAGCGACTGTTTCAGAGCAAAACAATTTTACGATTGCCGCATCCATTGTGACATCTTCGTTGTTGTCACATTTCAACGCTGCGCGATACACCATATCTTGCATTGCGTACACAGCAGTTGCCATGTCGGCAAGCATAAATTGCACTGCCTGAAATTTTGAAATTGGTTCATCAAATTGTTTGCGCTGCTTTGAGTAGAGAGTTGAAATTTCCAACAACTCTTTTGCCGCACCAAGGCAGCAAGCGCCCAAACCAATACGACCGGAATTCAATGTTTCCATCGCAATCAAAAATCCTCTCCCATCTTCTCCGATGATGTTTTCTTCCGGTACTTCCACCTCCTCAAACGTCAA
>JBFMDF010000263.1:0-3765 GCA_040753935.1 Bacteroidota bacterium
TAATTATTTGGACAATCATTACGTTCGTGTTGTTGGTGATTGTTCTTGGAAAAATTGCATGGAAACCGTTACTGCAAGCGTTGGAGTCACGGGAGAAGGAAATTGCCGAAGCGCTTCATGCCGCAGGGCAGGCGAAGAAAGATGCTGAGCGGATGATGCAGGAAAACCGAGCGGCAATGGAGCGAGCTAATGCCGAAACCGCCCGATTGATTGCTGAAGGTCGTGCAATGGCGGAACAGATGAAGAACGACATCATTGCCAAAGCACACCAGAGCGCTAAACAAATGCTTGATCAGGCGAAAGAAGAAATTGTGCGTGAAAAAGAATCCGCCGTCCAGCAATTACGAAGCGAAGTAGCAGACCTCGCGATCACGGCGGCGGAAAAAATCCTTGATGAATCGCTCGACGCGGCAAAACAGAAAAAACTGATTGACAAAGTATTACAACAACTACATAATAACTGATGAGCAATATTCGAGTAGCAAACCGGTATGCCTCCGCGTTGATGGAGTTGACCAACGAACAGAAAAATCCTGACGCTATGGCAAATGATCTGAAAGCCGTGTTGAACACCGTGGAAGCTTCGCGTGAATTGCGTAACGTGCTGGCAAGTCCGGTCATTAATAAAGATAAAAAGAAAGCAATCCTTCGCGACGTCTTTACCAAGAGGGTAAGTGAAGCTGTTCTGCTCTACCTTGACGCTGTGGTGAATAAAGGGCGCGAAAACATTCTTCATGAAATTCTGAAACAGTACTTCGTGTTGCGCGATGAAGAACTGGGTATTGTCCGTGTGAGTGTGAAGACCGGCGCTGAGTTTTCTTCCAAGCAGGAAAATGACTTACGAAAACAACTCGAGGCGATGACAAAGAAGAAAGTAGAACTCACATTCACCGTCGATAAGAGTCTTAAGGGGGGATTTGTTGCCCGGGTGGGCGACACCATGCTTGACGGAAGTATTAAGCGACAATTGGAGATTTTAAAACAGAAACTGAAAGAAGGTTCGTTGAACAATTAACATTCACAGGGGTTACGTACATCGTGCGGCGCTGTGTTGTTGAGAAAGAAGAACCGCAAAAAGTTTATTTATCGAAAAATTTATTAGCAGACTTGAATAAAGGAAAAAGACAATGGCAGAAGTTCGACCTGATGAAATAACTGCAATTCTCCGCAAACAACTGGCGGGATACGAAAAAGAAGTTGACGTGTATGATGTCGGCACCGTACTGCAAGTGGGCGACGGTATTGCCCGCGTGTACGGACTGTCAAAATGTATGGCGGGTGAATTGGTGGAATTTCCGAACGAAGTGTTCGGGATGGTGCTTAACCTGGAAGAAGATAACATCGGCTGTATTCTCTTCGGCAACGATACAAAGATTAAAGAAGGCGATACGGTAAAACGTACCAATCGCGTTGCCTCAATGCCTGTTGGCGAAGCAATGCTTGGTCGCGTCATCAATCCGCTTGGTCAGCCCATTGACGGTCGTGGTCCGATTAAAACAGAAAAATTTTATCCGATTGAACGCAAGGCGCTTGGCGTTATTCAGCGACAGCCGGTGAAGCAGCCGTTGCAGACCGGATTGAAAGCCATCGACGGAATGATTCCGATTGGACGCGGTCAGCGTGAGTTGATTATCGGTGACCGTCAAACAGGAAAGACAGCCGTAGCGCTCGATACGATTATCAATCAAAAATTCACCCACACCGAAGAAGCAAAGAAACAAGGCATACGTCCCGTCTATTGCATTTATGTTGCGATCGGCCAAAAAGGTTCAACGGTGGCACAGGTAGTTTCAAAATTAGAAGAAGAAGGAGCGATGCCGTACACTACCGTCATCGCCGCGAATGCCAGCGATCCGGCGCCGATGCAATTTATTGCGGCGTATTCCGGTGCAACTCTCGGTGAATATTTCCGCGATAGCGGACGCGATGCGCTTGTGGTGTACGACGATCTTTCAAAACAAGCGGCGGCGTACCGTCAGGTGTCGTTGTTGCTTCGTCGTCCGCCGGGGCGTGAAGCGTATCCGGGCGATGTTTTTTATCTCCATTCACGCTTACTCGAACGCGCGTCAAAATTAAGCGATGAAGAAGGAGGCGGTTCGTTGACCGCGCTTCCAATTATCGAAACACAAGCCGGCGACGTGTCGGCGTACATTCCGACAAACGTTATTTCTATTACCGACGGTCAGATTTACCTTGTTCCCGATTTGTTCAACGCCGGTATACGCCCCGCTATTAACGTCGGTATCTCCGTTTCCCGTGTAGGAGGAAATGCGCAAATTAAAGCGATGAAGAAAGTAGCCGGACGGTTGCGTCTTGAACTTGCGCAGTACCGTGAATTGGAAGCATTCGCTAAATTCGGTTCTGATCTCGACAAAGCAACGCAACAGCAACTGCGTCGCGGCGCGCGTCTGGTGGAATTGTTGAAGCAAGGACAGTATGTACCCATGCCGGTTGAACAACAGGTGGTGATGATTTTCCTTGGCACCAATGGATTTTTGGATGAACTGCCGGTGGAAAAGGTTCAACAGTTCGAAAAAGAATTTCTTGAAATGTTTGAAATGCGTCATAAGGATGCCCTGAAGAAAATTGCCGAGACGAAAGATTTAACGGATGACATCATCGCTACCATCAAACAGGCGGCATCGGAATTTTTGGCGACGTTCAACGCGGCATAACATTGGTCGATTAGTCTAGGAGTTTGTTGATGGAAGAGATGAAAATTGTTGGGAAACGAAAACCGATGAAGGTTGATCTGCAATCGGCGCGTGGTTTTATGAGATTGGTCAATGTGTTGCGAAGAGGGAAACCGTTTCTTCCCAAAGGGGTTCATCGGTTCAAAACTTTTGAGGAAAGTAACCAATGGTCGTTGAAGATGATGACGAGGAATTACAAACCCGAGCGCCGGAACCAGAAGACCTCATAAAACTCTGTCGCGAACTTAACACGGCAGGCGCAAAATATATTGTCATCGGCGGGATGGCGATTATTCAGGCTGGGTTTCTTCGGGCAACGGAAGATATTGATCTGTTAATTGATATCTCGCCTGAAAATCAAGAAAAAGTTCGCAGGGCGCTGATGACCCTGCCCGATCAAGCTGTCAAAGATGTTCAACCAGATGATTTGGAGCATTATACGGTTGTACGGGTAGGTGACGAAATAACCGTTGATTTGATGGCGAAGGCTTGCGGGCTTTCATACGAGGACGCAAAAGAAGAAATTGTCTTCAAGGAAATTGAAGGAGTGAAGATTCCTCTTGCAAGTCCCGAGTTACTATGGAAACTGAAACAAACAATGCGCGAAAAGGATAAATTGGATTTAATATTTCTGAAAGAATTACTTAAAAAATAAATGGCAACATTACGAGAAATACGAAGCCGTATTACCGGTGTAAGAAACACGCAGAAAATTACTAAAGCAATGAAAATGGTGTCAGCGGCAAAACTTCGCCGCTCCACCGATGCAATCATTGCCGCGCGTCCATACGCTAAAACAATGAAAGAACTTCTCACGCATCTTTCCCGTCAGGTGGATGTAACAAAATACCCGCAATTCGAAGCGCGAGAGGTGAAAGCTGTTGCGATTGTTGTCGTAACAGCAGACCGTGGATTGTGCGGTGCATTCAACAGCAACATTATTAAGGCGACGGTACATCACATTAACGCGAACTATGCCGAGATGCATGCCGCCGGAAAAGTGAAACTCATCTGTGTCGGCAAAAAGGGGTACGACTTTTTCATCAAGAGAAATTATGAAGTAATCGCCAAG
>JBFMDF010000264.1:0-3754 GCA_040753935.1 Bacteroidota bacterium
AGAAATGTTTCTTGTGTAGCATCTTTTGCAGACTCTGAATCTTCCGTCATTCGCAAACAAAAAGAATAAATTGCATTTTTATACCGCAAATACAGGTGTGCTCCTGCATTGAGCTGTCCATTACGAAACTGCGCGACTAATTCGTTGTCTGAAAGCGGTGATGTAGTCACAAATGCCAATTAGCGTTTTCTATTATGGGAGTAAGATGCATAAGAAAGGAGGAAGTTGCCACAATAGTACAGTAAAAAACTAATTTTTTCTTTTTGGCTGTTTTGGCAAAGACGGTGACGATTCAAAAAAATAAGTAATTCTCTTTAAAACAACTACATAGGCTATTTCATGAATCACGCAGATTTGCAATGAAAACCTTCCATTGCTTTCTCGTCCCATTCTCTCTATATTTCTCTCACTTTCAGCAACCATCCCACAACAATTTTTCGGAGCCAGCCATGAAACGCATCAGTGTAATCTTCTTAACGCTGTTGTTTTTCCTTTCAGCAAATGCACAATTAAAAAAACGTGTTGCAGTCTCACGCTTCGAAGACCGCACCGGCACCGGCTACAACCACTTGGGCGAAGGTGTTGCCGATATGCTGGTAACGGCATTAGTGAAGTCGGGAAAATTTTCCGTCTTGGAAAGACAAGAATTGGAAAAAGTTCTTGAAGAACAAAAACTCGGCGAGAGTGGACTTGTCACAGCAGAAACCGCACCGAAACTCGGAAAACTTCTCGGTGTTGAACTGCTTGTTGTTGGGTCGGTCTCAGAATTCGGAACCAAAGAAAGTCAGGTATCCGGCGGCATTTCTATTTTCGGCGGCGGCATTAAGAAGAAAACATCGCGCGCCGTGGTGGACGTACGATTAGTTAACACGGTAACCGGAGAAATTGTAGCCGCAGAAAAAAAAGAAGGTGAAGAATCTACCACCGGCATTGCGGTACGGTACGAAGATATTGATTTCAACAATATGGATAGTTGGGATGACACCGACATCGGCAAAGCAACGCGCAAAGCCGTGGATGGTGTTGTTGAATTAATTGTTGCCAACATGGAAAATATTCCGTGGAGCGGCAAAGTGTTGAAGATAAACAGCGACGGCACGTTACTGATGAAACCCGGATCGGAAGGTAATGTGAAAGTCGGAATGGAATTCGATGTGTTCCGCATCGGTGAAGCCATTAAAGACCCCGATACCGGACTTGATCTGGGCGCCGAAGAAGAAAAAATCGGAAGAATTAAAGTGGTTGAAGATGCTTTGAAAGGAAAAGCGGCAAAAGCAAAAATTCTGAGCGGCAAAGATATTCAAGTGAACGACATTATTCGTGAAGCAAAGTAGTGGTGCAATGAAAAATGGTTGAGGGATGGGGGGATGGATAATGGTTAATGGATAATGGTCAATGGATAATGGTTAATTGATGAGGGGAAAAAGTCTGATGTTGTTTATTTTCAATTTCAAATGCATGGAGACGATTATGAAACCTATCCTGTCTATTCTGCTGATATTCTCAGCCTTCTTGTTTGTTTCGGCACAAGAACAGCAACAGAAAGTTGTGCATTTTAAAAAATTGCAATCGTTTCTTCCTACAACAACACTGCCCGGATACATGCGCGGAAAGCCGACTGGTTCTACTCAAAAAAATATGGGCTTCTCTTCATCTGAAGCGAGTGTGCGGTACGAAAAGGCAACGGATTCCACGACATACTCCATTGAAATAAAAATTGTAGATATGTCGCTCATTCCGTACGCAGCGTGGGCGATGGCGTATCAGCAAATGGATTTTGAGAATGAAACAGAAGACGGCTACGAAAAATCTGTCACCGTTGCAAAGAAATACAAAGGGATTGAGAAAGCAAACACGGGAGATTACGAATCATGCTCGCTGAATTTTGCCGTCGGAAACAGATTTCATGTGGAGATGGAAGCAAGCGGATTGGACGACGTGAAGATACTCTACTCGCTCGTTGATGCGATGGACCTTGACAAACTTGCAAAGTTAACGGCGGAGTAATGTCCGATACTGTTCTTCGCACAACCAACCTCGGCAAAAAGTACCGCAACCGCTGGGCGGCGCACAACATCAACCTCGAAGTGCATGAGGGAGAGGTGTTCGGTTTTCTTGGTCCCAACGGCGCCGGTAAAAGTACCACCATCCGCATGATCCTCTCTCTCATCAAACCTACTGAGGGAAGCGTTGAACTATTCGGGCACGATCTTTTTAAGGAGCGAGAGAAAGCGTTGTTCAATGTCGGTGGCATTGTGGAAAAACCAGACTTTTATTTGTATCTCTCCGCGTACCGCAACATGGAAATTGCCGGTGCCATGACCCTCGGAAAAACTCCCGAACGCACCACCATCATCAACGCGTTGGAACACGTCGGTCTTGGGGAACGTATCTTCGACCGTGTGAAAACATACTCGCATGGAATGAAACAACGTCTGGGGATTGCCCAGGCGCTACTCACCAACCCCAAATTGGTGCTGCTTGATGAGCCGACAAACGGACTCGACCCTCACGGAATGAAAGAAGTACGGGAATTGATTGTGCAGCTTTCCAAGGAGCGCGGCATGACGGTGTTCCTTTCCTCACATCTGTTGAATGAAGTGGAACAAGTAGCAACGCACATGGCTATCATCAACAAAGGAGAAATGATTGTGCAGGGAAAAACAACCGACCTTCTTCAAGCCAATGCCAATAACATCTTCTTTAATGTTCAGCCAAAAAAGAAAGCATTTACTCTGATGCAAAAGTTGAACGATGTAAAAGAACCCTCGCTCAATGAAAATGGAATCTCCGCAAAAATAGAACACAAGCATCTCCCTGATGTTATTAAGGTCCTTGTAAAAAACAATTGTCGTATTTATTCTGTTGAACACCGAAACTCGCTGGAAGAGTATTTCCTTTCGATTACAAAAGAAGAGAACGACACAAAAACCCTGAACAACTGATTGCTCATGATTAACCTGATACGATTAGAACTACTTAAAACATACGCCAAGTGGCGAACATACATTGGGTTCATTGCGGTTGGTGTTCTTATTCCGGTCATCATGTGGATTATGTGGATTGAAGGGGGGAAATTCATTCAGTATCAACTGCGCACATTACAGGCAGATTTTTTTATTACCGGAAATTTATTCAACGGCTGGGCAATAGCACAGGTTATCATGAACGGACTATGGATTCACATACCAGCGTTAATCGCACTGGTAGCAGGTGATCAATTAGCCGGAGAAGCAACGGCGGGAACATTTCGTCTTGTGTTGATTCGTCCCGTTTCACGAACAGCATTTCTCAACGCAAAATATCTTACCACGCTCATCTATACATTCTCGCTGGTTGCGTTCATCGCCTTGTTATCAATTCTACTCGGGCTGTGGCTGTTCGGCTCTGGAGATTTAATTGCCATTGATCCGCGTGAAGGAATAATTATTCTCCCCGAATCGTTTCTTGTTTCCCGCTTCGCGCTGGCATATATGCTTGCCACATGGTCAATGTTCGTTGTTGCATCGCTCGCATTCTTAATTTCATCATTTGTCGAAAATGCCATCGGTCCTATTATTACCACCATGGTTGTCATTGTCATTTTTCTCATCATCTCCAATCTGCCGGTCGAAGCTGTTGAAGATATCAAGCCATGGCTTTTTACAACACATATGAATGTATGGCAACAGGCATTTCGCGAGCCGCTGGAGTGGAATAAAATTATAACCTCCTGCCTTACGCTAGGAGCAAACAGTGCAATTTTTTACATCGT
>JBFMDF010000265.1:0-3744 GCA_040753935.1 Bacteroidota bacterium
GGTTTTTTTCCCGCATCATAAAAAAGAGAAATATCGAAAACATTGTTTGTCATCAGGTGTTGTTACACCTCGACTACGCTCGGTGTGACACTGTAGGTAATCATCGTGGTTCGACTTCGTCGTTCAGGCGGGCCTGCCCGTCCGTCAGGCGGGCGCTTGGTGTAACTTTTGCTTATTTACAAACAATTTTTCAGACGGTTCAAAGAATAAAATTTTAAAGGATTCACTTCCTGAAATTCTTCCACATCATACTTTCCACAGGTTTCATCGTTCGTTTGTTGTACTTAGCGTTCTTCTTTCTATTATAGAGCACTTCTACATCGCCATCCACCGTGAAATAAATGAGTTGCCCAATCGGCATTCCCGCGTACACGCGTACCGGTTGGCGTACAGAAATCTCAAGCGTCCACGTGTTGCAAAAGCCGACATCTCCTTTTCCGGCGGTGGCGTGAATATCAATACCTAATCTGCCAATGGAACTTTTCCCTTCCAAAAATGGAACGTGCACATGCGTTTCAGTGTACTCTTCAGTTACGCCGAGATAGAGTTTGCTCGGAACAAGTATCAATCCCTCTTTCGGAATTTCAAAATGGCGAACTTTGTTGTGGCGCTTGGCGTCGAGAATTTCGTCTTCATACATCGCCAGATATTTTCCAAGATGCACATCGTAACTGTTGGAACCGAGATATTTACGATTGAATGGCTTGATGACAATTGTACCGCGCTTCATCTCTTCAAGTATTTTTTTGTCCGAAAGAATCATAGATAGTGAGCGATTTGATGATGTAGTGATTTAACAATTGACTGCGAAAGGAATATACGAAAATCGTGCGAAGAAAAAAGGACAGTTCACTCTTTTGAACGAAGAAAAAACGAATAGATCGTCATGCCGATAGTTGCAATCCACTGAAGAAGAAACAACACCATCGTACCAATGCCGGTGGCGGTCACATCAACGGTGGTAAGGTAATAAGAATAGAGAATGAGGGTAAGCATCAACAACACATTTAAGAAACGGACAGATCCCTTTTTCTGCAATCGTTCCGGTTCAAAAAAGACAAGGTAGCCAACCGACATTGCCGAGAGAATGATTGGCAGTGCAAATTTTTGTGCCGCGAGAAACGACGGAAGATATTTCTCTCCGAATTGTTCAAACGAAGTGTTGAGCATCACCAGCACGGTGAATGAGGATATTGCTACATAAACGCTTGCCGCGATTTTAGTATTTGTGTTCATCGATAGTACTTTCTTTTGCTCAATTTCAGCAATCATTGTTCTAAAAGCAAATAGGCAAAATCAATGTATCTGCACAAACTAATCCCTCCTCTTCAACAGGAAATTCGACTGAGGTATCTGGTTTTATCTTGATTCCAGTCAACATGCCGTAATAGCGCTTGACATCGAAGCGGATTAAAGATAACTTTGTACGGCACCATATAGTGAAGCAACGTTCTCTCTAACATCTCTCACGAGAGTATTACTATTTCTTCAGCGCGAGTCTTGTTAGCTCTCATGAAAACGAGGACAAGAATTTCGTAAGGAGATGAGATAATACTACTTCAAGAAGATTCCTCTCACGACATATTCATTCATTTTTCACGGGGGTTGTTATGAACAAAAGATATAGTTTTCTATTGTTACTGTTACCGATTTCGCTGATGGCTCAATTTGCAGTTGTTTCGACAACACCGGCGAACAACGCAAAAAATGTTCCGCTGACGACAAGAGTGAGCATTACCTTTAGCGAAGCCATTGATACCGGTTATGTGCAAAACCACGACGAAACAATGTTTTCAAACATCGACAGTTCAACGGCAGAAGGTTTTAGCCAGGATCTGAAAACAATGTATGCCGACGTTGTGTTAAAACCGAACACCACCTACTTCGTGGCATTTATTTACATGAAAGCAAAATCTGGCGCAACCATTACAACACCGTATGTCTTTTACTTTACCACAGGAAGTGATTTTCCGCCGTACACGGTCAGCGGCACAGTTTCTTCTGGAAGTACCGGTGTATCTCCGGAAGGAGCTATTGTTGGTCTGGCTTCTGAAAATATTTTTGAAGGACAAAGCGAAGGACCACCGCCGTTTGTCAGTTGGACGAATGTCAACAACGATGGTACGTTTTCAATTCCGTACGTAATGAACGGAACCTATTGGCTAATTGCGGCAAAAGATGTTGACCATGACGGCAGTGTTAATCCGGAAAAAGGGGTCGATGTATTAGCGTTTACCGAAGATTCAATTGTTGTTAACAACGCATCGGTTTCCAATGTGGGATTGACGTTCATGTCTTTTACACCAAAGACGTTGGCCGAGGCTTTACCTATTGCCCAAAGTCTAAGCAACAGTTTACCTCCGGATAAACAATTAAAAAGAGTTTCCGGATGGTGGGTGGATACTCTGGGAAGAAGTATGTCGTGGGAATTTATCTACACGGCAAACAACAATACCGTCGGATATGCTATTGACGTGGACGTTTTCGGTACAAGAACTTCTGTCATTGATTCTAACTACTTCTATTGGCTGAAAAACTTACGAACGCTTCCTGATATTAGCTCCGCGGCGTCGAGCAGTACGGTTATTGCCAATGTTGAAGCGGCCGGAGGGAAAGCAGTTCGCACTCAATCGCATCCCGGACTTGATTTTCGAATTGAAGTATCGTTGGCTGATCAGAATACGAGCCAGTACGCCCATTTGGTGCCGGATCAAAATCAATTTTACTGGGGTGTATCATACACGTGGGGATACGAAACCATCGACCATTGGGAAATGATCAGCGGACAGTATTTTCTGTGCAATTTTTCAACCGGTAATGTCATTGGTTCATCAACCGTTTCGGTGAGACCAGAGCAGAGCGTTCCACAGTCATTTGAATTATTGCAAAACTATCCAAATCCATTCAACCCATCAACAACAATTCCTTTTACAGTTCCGTCGCATGGTACGGCGACCGTGAAAGTGTTTAATGTACTCGGACAGGAAGTGGCAACTGTATTTCACGGTGAAGTAGATGCGGGTCGAATGTACTATGCACGTTTTGATGCCGGTACCAATGCCAGCGGAATGTACATAGCACGTTTAGAATTTAACGGCAAGGTGTTGATGCGGAAGATGGTGCTGATGAAATGATTGTTGTCGCGTTGCATCTCGCTGTGCGACATGGTTGAATATATATAAAAAAGGGAGAGAGTCATGAAACAGACAAATCATGACAGTGCCAATCTTCCTTCTGATATTCACGCACTTATCAACTTGCTGCACAGCAGCAGCGGTGCTGTTCGTAAAGAGGCGCGGGAAAAACTTGTACGAATCGGCAAATCAGTGGTACCACTGGTACTGCCGCTGTTATCTCATAAGAACGAATTGGTGCGCTGGGAAGCTTGCAAAACTCTGGAAAAAATCAGAGACCCGCGTGCGGCGAGCGCATTAGCAGAGATGCTTCTCGACGATGATATGGATGTTCGTTGGGTGGCGGCAGATGCGTTGGTTGAATTGGAACATCACGCGATTCGTCCTGTACTGGAAATGATTGAAAAGCATTTTGATTCTGTGCTGCTGCGGGAAGCGTCACATCATGTACTTCGTTCATTAAAAGAAATAAAACTGTTGGACGAGGAAACAGAAAAAGTTCTTGAGGCGCTGAGTCTTCACGAATTACCTACCCGCGCCGCATTTGCCGCTACAGCAGCGCTGGATAGTTTACGGAAGAAAAAGAGAAGTTCAGTACGACATGTTGCGG
>JBFMDF010000266.1:0-3704 GCA_040753935.1 Bacteroidota bacterium
TAGATGGTATTTTCTATGTTGGATGTCAGTCTCCCTTCGCTGATCACGGGAGCAAAATGGAAGAAACTATCCCCCTTCATAAAGATCAGCCTGCTGAACTCGCTGCCGACATAGACGATAATCGAAATTTCCGATTCGCCCAACTCATAGTTGTTGCGAACCATGTTCATCAAGGAGACGTCGGACGTTTCGATGAACTGAACCCTCGGTACGCGTTTGCCAAGGAAGTCTTTAACCGATTCGATCAGATCGAGCAGCCCAAGCCCGTCTTCACGAATCATGGAGAGCACCTGTCCTTCGGCTGCAGAAATGTAGGCAAGCGCGTCCATTGCCGGACGAACAGACCGAGTTGCGGCAAGTTCGTCAATCAATTTTTTCTTCAGTTTATTGCCATCGAGACCGAAGTTGTCTTCAAACTGTTGGTAATAAATGCTCGGCTCGGAGATGGAATATACGAGTTGGTATGCCGTGGTGGGATATTCTGAGAGGAGCCCGATAATAACTTCGCTGTTCGATTGTCCGCCGCTCCCTTCGGCAAATTCATCTTTGCCTTCGCCGGTTTCGATCGTATCCATAAGATCGAAACTTTCGCCCCCTCCTCCTTCAGTACCGGTTGTTCTCTCCTCGAGCCGCTTTACCAAATTCACAGTTTTGATATCGTGCAAATAGATTCGTTTGTTCTTCAATGCAAGATGAACAAACTTGACATCGAGACCGTCAACAAAAACTCCTAATACTGTTTTACCTTCACCTTTTGTATAGGGCATAGATTGCTCGAAGCGTTACATTGTATTTGCGCTCATGATCTGCTGCATGCGCTTCTTGTTGTTGGCATAGTTCATTGCGCTTTCCAACGAGATCTTCTTCTGTTGGTATAATCGTTTCAGATCCTGCTCCATGGTTTGCATGCCGATATCGTTCGACTCCTGGATCATCTGGTAGATTTCACCGGTGTTGCCGTTCTTTATTGCAGCACGGACTGATGCGTTCATGATCATGATCTCGCGCGCAGCAACCCGCTTGCCGTCAAGACTTGGGATCAATTTCTGAGAGACGACCATTTTGCAGACATCGGCAAACCTGTTACGCACGCGATCTTGTTCGATCGGCGGTACTTCACCGATCACACGATCAATACTTTCAACGGCGGAAGCTGTGTGCAATGTCGAGAATACTTTGTGTCCGCTATCTGTAATTTCCAGCGCAGTAAAAATTGTTTCAGGGTCGCGCATTTCACCGATCATAATAATGTCCGGATCCTGCCGCAATGCCTGAATCGCACCTTCTTTGAACGAGAGCACATCGCGCCCTACTTCGCGATGTCTGACGATGCATCGGTCGGATTTGTGAACATATTCGATCGGAGAGGCAATAACAACAATATGTCCGTCAACGGTATGATTATTCAAATCGATCATTGCATCAAGCGTGGTGCTTTTCCCTGAACCCGTAATACCTGTGATGAGAATGAGTCCTTCTTTGGTATGTGCCAAACTCACAATCTTTGTGACGTTTGCGTGTAATTCAAGAGATTTGTACGGCCTCACCGTTGCGTTAATAGCACGCATGTTCAACGCCAGATGGTCGAGATCCATATATGCGTCTGCACGGAACCGGCGCATTGTTTCGCCATCCATAATCATGTATGAAAAATCGAGATTCTTCTGTTCATACAGGAATTGTCGTTGACGCGCTGTTAACAGCGATTGAATAAGGATGTTGGTGTTATCGGTCGTCAGAGGTTCAAGAGTAGGGTCTGGTTTCTTTGACCCGAATATTCTGTACCAAATCTTCCCCTGCCCGCCATATCCCCCAAGATCTATATCGGAAGCATTTAGAACAAACATCCGCATCAACAATGCATCTATAAAAGCTTTCAATGCTAATTTATTTTCAAGCGGAAGCTTCTCAACGATATCGCCAATAAAGATCTGGCGTTCGAGCCCCTGAGTTGACTGAGGGATTTGGGAAATAACCTGATTGAGGATAGTACGAGCGTTATCCTGAATTTCGGCAGGGATCATCAAAGAGGCAGTTGAAGTAGCCGCTTGTGCGCTCATACGTAGGAATGAAAAATTATTGGGTTAATGCAACACAGTTGCAACAACAAGTTTAGAACTCCTGCTCAAGTGTTACATGAATTGCTGGTGAGAATATATTGAAAGGCAAAGTGAATGTCAATAACCACCATTAAAAAGTTGTTATTCAAACCAAGAGAGTACTTCAAACGACTCAGTTGTTGGAAATGGAAAATTTGAAGGTGGATTATCTTCGATTCTGTTATCGTATTTCATATAAAAATTGGCGCCTTTGCTCGCACCTGTGCCAAAATCTGTCGAATTTATCTCTCTTGACATGAATGAGCCGACAATTTTTATTTGTTTTGCAGGATTCGTATTAGCCAATCCACTGGCAAGAGTTGCATTTTTATCAGTGAATAAAGACCCATCAACTCGAATCGGTATTGTTTGGAAGGTTAGATTACCGGCACTGACAAGACCCAGCATATCAGTTGAGGATGGATTGGTGAGAGGATCAGTAGCGTATTTGAGATCTCCTTCAATATATGTTGATCCTATTGTTGAAGAAGGAGGGGTTCCAGTGCTGACCGTTGAAGCGATCGTCAGTTGACCTTTTAATGTCCCCTGAACATGCAGTGCACCGTTATTAATGCATACATATCCGTTAGGTGCAAAGGTCGAAAGTGGTTCAGCAGCACTCCAGGCTGCACCTGAACTTGTCTTATACTGTACGGTACCATCAGATAGAAAATTCAGCCACAGTTCCCCTCCGTTTTGGTACTTTCCTCCTCCCGATGCCGCTGCCTTAATTGCATCCGCAGATGAGGTATAGTCTGGAAAAGGTATATTAACACCTTCTTGAAATCCACCTAAAAATACCGGGGTGCCGGAGGTCGTTTGAAGAGAACCCATCGTTGCTTTCTCGTAAAAAACAGGGCTGCCTTGTGTCGCCAATTTATTATTGAAGTGTATGGCGCCATCAACAGTATCACCGCTTCTTAATTTTGCAGCAGCCGATACATTTCCGCTGTACATAGCAAATTTTGAAAATGAACTTGGGGAGAGAAGAACTTTGACCGTGTGGGTTTCAGACTGATACGTTCCGACCGAAGTGATCATCACCTTCCCTGATGCTGAATCGTACAACGAAACGTTCACAGTACCGCCGTTAAATTCCATATCAGTAAATCCATCGCGCCAAGAATTATCCAAAAAGATTTGATTACAAGCTAAATTGGCACCTGCCACGGCAATATTGTACCGTTGTGTATTTTCATAATAATCCATAGAATTATCAAATGAAGAGGTAGCAACATCGTTCATCGACTTACCAAAAAAAAGGAGGATTGTTGTAAACCCAATGATCATATAAATTGATGCTCGTCCCATCGCCGGATCCTTTTATCTGTTATTCAGATTTTTAGCTACCAATCTGACTTGTCTCCAAAATGCTGACTGATATACAGTATCGTACGTAGCGGTGTTGTAATACTTCGTCCATTTTACAGGATGCTCTGTTTGAATTGTAATTTGCATGTATTGAATTTCGCGGGGATCTGCCACCGGAGTGGACAGTTTATTTTTGAGCGCGTCGTAATATTGAATGTTAAATATAGTCACCCCTAAGTTCACTCCAACCGGAGTATCATTGTTTTCAACTCGGTAAAGCAATTTATCGTTCGG
>JBFMDF010000267.1:0-3690 GCA_040753935.1 Bacteroidota bacterium
GACATCCGCACGCTGACTGCGGTGCCGTTATGAAATGTTCTATACCCCGTCTTTTTGCAACACCACATAATTTTTTCTCCGTTTTTTTCCTCATCACAATCGTTCAACAATAACTTGCATGGCGGCGCCTTTGTAAGTAGAACCGAAAATCATACTTGCTTTTTATTCTCTCTTTCCTTTTTTTAGAGGTGGTGAAAGTACACTATGAACTCGTTGGCCGTAAAACTTCTCATTAAACCAAATAACTCCGTTTTTGTTCTCAACTCCCCCAAAAACATTTCCACATTATTCCGTGATCTCCCGAAAGGAACTACTCTGCTAAAAAAAATCGGCACACCGTGCGACGTGGTGGTGCTTTTTGCAAAAAATGAGGAGGAACTGAATACGTACGGTCCACGTGCATGGGCAAGTGTGAAAGATGGCGGCATCTTCTGGATTGTTATTCCAAGAAGAAATACTACAATGCAGGAAACTATTGCTACGTTCAGTGGTTGGGATATTATCAATTCAACGGGTTTGAAGATCGTTTCGCACGTTCCGATTAACGCAACGTGGACTGCCTATCGGTTCAAACCCAAAAGCGTGCGAATCTCCTCCGCCGAACACCAACAAGAAGCGGGGCTGAAAGAATTTATCGATGAAGAGAAAAAAACTGTAACGTTACCGAAAGATTTTGCCGACCGTCTTGCCGGCAACAGAAAAGCAAAAGACTTTTTTGAAACGCTTTCGTTTGCCAACAGAAGAGAATACGTTGTATGGATATTGAAATCAAAAACAGACAAAGCCCGCGCAAAACGTCTTGACTTGATAATGGAGAAGTTGAAGAGCGGTTTGAAAAATCCCAGAGAAATTCCTTCATAGTGCGAAAGTCTCCCACCTTACTTTTTTTCAAACACTTTCGTTATCACCACATCTCCCGCCGTTAATTGGTATTCAATCGTACCCGGCGAAAACCGTTGCACATCCACAGCAATAACATGAACACCTCGATTTTTCATCCCCTTCACCAGAACACGTTCTTGCGGTGCTGTGGTGTGTTTTATTATCAACTCCACCTCCATTTGTTTGGGAAGCGTAAATGAAATAAATGTTCTTCCATTCACAGGATTAGGAACGTTCTGTGCAAGAACAGGAACAGAAGGACGTCCGGTGTAGCGTGACTGTTCCATTGTAACGTCACTTGTCATCTGTTTGCTTGCACTTTCATTCCAGTTCCTATCAAGAGAAGTAACCGTGTAGTAATAGTGTGTACCGTTGAATGTGACAGTGTTGTCGATAAACTCTGTGTCGCCGGAAGCAACAACTGCAACAAGATGTTCCGCTTTCCGAATATCGACGGGAAGTGTCGTTGAACGATAGACGGCGTAACGAAACGGTTTCTCGCCGTCTGATGCAATGTCCGGTTCACTCCATCGAATAATCGTCCCCTGCCGGTCATTTCGTTCAATGAAAATATTTTTCGGCGGCAATGGCGGAATGGAATCTTTCCATTTCATCGGCGGAACAAGCGCAGGATATCTATACACAGCACGAAGTTGAGACTTCGCCTCTGCCAATTGCCCATATCGGAAAAATGATTGCCCCTCCATCATTGCGTTTCGCGCCGCTAACACTTGTTCCGCCGTTTCACCGAGAACATGTTCGCGGTAAATGCCGATGCCGGCATACACTTGCCTGCCGTAACTTTCACGCGCCCAATCGTAGCACAACGCAGCAAAATCTGGATCGTTGGGATTTTGCTGTACGCCGATTGACCAGTAGAGTTGCGGCGCAAGATAATCGTGTACTCCCTCACGCAGCCACCGTCGTGCATCCTGAAACACGGCTTCGTAACCGGAAAAGGCAGATTGTGCACCGTTGATGGATTGGTAAATGCCGATCGGCGCTGAGCCGACTTTAATCCACGGCTTCACTGCGCGAATCTGCGCATAACAATTCCGAACAAAGGTTGTAACGTTGTTTCTTCTCCATTCATCCCGCTCCATTCCGTCGCTCCACTTGCTGAAACTCCTCCAATCATCAAACGACGAATTCGGATAACGGATGAAATCGAAATGAATGCCGTCAATATCATACGTGGTTACCAATTCCATCACCACGTGTTCTGTATATTCTCTCGCGTCAGGATTGCCCAAATCAATCCACCACTCACCATTAACCTGCCGAACCCAGTCGTAATGCGCTTTCACGACATGCCGCGGATGTTGCGGCGGAGAGTCTGATCCCCACACTTTAGCCACATTGAACCAGGCATGCAGTTCCATTCCCCGTTTTCGTGTTTCATCAATCGCAAATTGCAGAGGATCCCAACCGGGGTCTTTTCCCAACTCACCGGTTAATTGTTGCGCCCACGGCTCAATCTCCGACCGATACAATGTATTGCCGCGCGGACGAACCTGAAAGAAGATTGCGTTAAAATTATTTTTCTTCAGCACATCAAGAATTTCGATGAGCGACTCCTGTTGTTCTTCTACGTTATACGATGTGGGCCAATCGCCACTCGCCGAAGAAAGCCAGACTGCGCGGAATTCGTGCTTGGGAGATTGAGGAAAAGAGATTGATGAGAAGAAGAGCGTTAAATAAAAAATGTTTTTAAGATTGTCCTTCATTGAGGACAGAATAACAAAGAGAAGGAAGAAAAGCAAAAGTGCGGCTGAAAAAAACGTACTCAACGATACCTGAGAACAAGGAGGTGATGCTCCATAATCACAATTGAACAACTGTCATCGTAAGGAAGTAAGGCCGCTGTTTATGTAAATTATTACATTCCCAAGCAGGACGTTGGGGACAAGAGGAAAAATTTCTTCAAACCTTGCGAAGGTTCAAAAAGAAATTTCAAAACCCTTCGCAAGGTTTTTTCCCACTTTTAAGGGGCAACTATATACACTATTTTCCCTTTGCTTTCGCTTCGTAAATCTCAATCAGCGCTTCTTTCCCTTTCACTTTAATCGGTTCGAGTTTTGTGAGCAGAATTGAATCATCATTCATCACGTGCTTCGCCGCGTACTCGGAAACAATAATCTGTCCGCGTCCTGCCGCACTGCACAAACGCGCGCCGAGATTCACCGCATCACCAATGACAGTGAAATCCATTCGCTCTTCGCTCCCCATAGCACCCATCACCATATCGCCGGTGTTAATACCGATACCAATGGCGATATCCTCCCCAAGCAATTCAGGAATGCTCTTCATCATGTTTTGAATTTCAAGCGCGCAGCGAATAGCTCTGTGCACCATTCCGTCTCCCTGAAATACTGCCACCAATTCGTCGCCGACATATTTATCAATGTCACCGCCGTGGTTTTTCACAATCTCTGCTTGTTTACTCAAAATAGTATTCAGCATAGCGACAACTTTTTCCGGTTCCACTTTTTCGGAGTACGCAGTGAAGCCGCGAATATCGGAAAAGAAGACCGTTGCTTGTTTCCGTTCTCCTCCTAACTTTACGCCCATTTCCGACGCCCGTTGAACGTAATCCACTGTTTGCTGTGAAACAAACTTTTGCAGATGAAACCGTTCGCGCAATCCGACGATCATTTCGTTGATGCGCTTGCCGAGTTCGCCGATTTCATCTTTTGATCGGATATTTGTGGAGACGTTGAAATTCCCGTTGCCCACTTCTTTGACAACAGAACCAATGGTGTCAATCGGTTTCACCACAACAACTTTCATAAAAGTTCGAAGCACAAG
>JBFMDF010000268.1:0-3680 GCA_040753935.1 Bacteroidota bacterium
AGCCGAAAGCGCTAACGATACGCCACTAATAATAAAGATGATATTTTTATCAGACGCTTCAAGAATAAATTTCCCTAACACTAAACTTGTAAACAACTGTGGCAAGACAACGGAAAGGTTAAATATTCCCATAAAAAATCCCATCCTGCTCTTATCAACTTTTTCGGTCATAATAGCAAACGGAAGACTCACGATTGATGCCCACCCAATACCACAGACCGCCATCAGCACATACAATGCCATAGCGCTTTTGCCAAAGACAACGATGCTCAAATATCCAATTGCCATTATTGCCACAGCAATGGTATGCACTTTCACTCTGCCGATTTTTTCGGCAATCGGTTCGAGCACAAACGCAGGAAGGATGAAACCGACAGTATTCAACACGGCAAACGAAATGGCGATGATTTGTCCTGCAACTGCAGCAGCATTGTCAGGGCTGACATCACCGAGTAGTTTTTGTTGAATGTAAGCGATGATATACACAAACATCGTTTGCACACCAATCCACGAAAATCCGTGGGCAATGTAAATTCGCCAAAGTTGTCCCCACTCTGTCACAGTTTTCTCCAACGATGTATCGCTCAAGGATGTTTGTTCTAATTCTTTTTTCTCGGTAACAAATAACACCGGCACAACTGAAAACAGAAAAACAAGCGCAACGCCGAAATTAATTAACACGTAATTTCCAAACGTTGCACCAATAACGTACGCCAGCACACCAAAGAATCCGGAAATTGTCTGCATCCACGTGTAACCTTTTGTGCGGGGATTCCCTTCGGGAGTAACATCGGCAATGATTGAGCGCGTGGGATTAAAACTGATGTTGATAGAAAGATCAAGCGTGAGTGCAACGGCAACAGCGACGACCAACAGATTACCTATTCCCAATACATTGTTAATAGCATCAATGTTGGGTAAAGCCAACAACATCAATGCGGCCAGCGTACCGCCGATCAAAATGAACGGACGTCTTCTTCCACCCCAAAACCACACCTTATCGCTAATGAGACCGATAATTACTTGACCGAAAATGCCTGCAAGCGGTCCGGCTGCCCACACAATACCAACTTCGTGAATATCAAGATTATATTTTGTCGTCAACAGCCAACTTAATGCTGAAATCTGGATTGAGAGTGCAAAGCCCATTGCGGTAGATGGAAGGCTGATGAGAGCGTAAAATGTGTTGGTAAGTTTTTTCTGAATGTCAAGCATAGGAAACCTTTCGCAACAGTAAAGATTACATCGACAATATATTTTTTACGAAAACCTTAACGTACACCAACGTCATTGAGGAATTTCCCCAAACACATCGTTCACCACAATTTTCGGTTCCTTCCCGTCAATCACCAATGTTCTGTTTCTTCCCGGAGCTTCATCTCCCTCCCACGTACCGTGCGGTCCGCTGTTGGTATATTTATATTGAAGCGTCGTGCCTGCAGGAATCTGAACCATTAACGTGTAAATACCGTCGTTGGCAACTTCATCTCCTTGTGTTGTATCATCATACATACGCACAGTGTTGGGTACCCAGTTGCCGAGCAATTCGTGATTGCCAGAAATATAGATGCCTCGCCGAACAAAAATTTTTCTCGCATCGCACTTAAAAACCACCGTTACCATGTTCGCGCCGCCTTGAGCCATTGTTCCACCAGCCAACTTCGAGGAAAGCTGTTCGTGTTCTGCAATAATTGGCACAAACTCCCGCTTCGGAAATTTCCCTCCTGCTTTTCTGCCAAAAGTATAGACATGCTTCAAGTGCGTGATGAATGCGAGATCAAATGGTTTATCACCCGAAGGCGCAGTTTGATCGGTGCCGTACCACCAGAACCAATCGGAGCCTTCTGCCGCATACATTGCCTCCCATGCTTTGTAGGCATACCACTTTTTTGTATGTGGCTTTGGTTCGGCATCCGTCGGTTTCGGCTGTTTCAAACCTGATTTTTCTAAATCCTGGCGCGCAGTAAGTAAATAATTCCATGCTCTGTTTTCTTCGTCCTCACCAATCCACGTATCGTAGTTGGCATTGATCCATGAACCGGGGTAGAGCCAATCCAACTTGCGCATTGATTCAACAGGATGCGCAGGAACACCACGGTGAGGATTTCCATGGATAAATTCCGACATCGTCACGGTTATCACTTGACGCTTCTTATATAGTTTGGAAAGTTTTTTGTAGAGAGAATGGAGAAATTCTTTTCCATCACAATCTTTTCTGTACCATTCCCATGCATTCTCGCCGTCGAGAATAACTGTCAGCAGTCGATCTTCACTCTCGCCCTCTTTCGGCGCATACTTCAGGATGCTGCGGATAAAATCTTCTGCCGCTGCTTCTCCTTCATAGTTTTGGTAGGTGAATCCAATTTTATCAGAAAGTTCTGTTTCGCGAAACACAATGGCAACATCATGTCCATCTACTTCGTAGGGAAAGTATTTCGGTTGATGTGCCGGCTTGGAACGCGCAAGAATTTTTTCATCCGTTGCAATCCACTGTATGCCGTTCTTTTTAAAAATCGGAACAATGTCATGCGCTACTGAACCTTCGCCGGGCCACATGCCAAGAGGCGGTTGCTTGAATGTTTTCTTGTAATACTCTACTGCCATCGCCACTTGTGCATCGGCATCTTGTGGAAAATGAAATCGGTTGGGCAACGAATCATTCGGTTGACAGATGCGGGCAAGATCGGAGTCGTAAATTAACGGAAGTATCGGATGAAAAAACGGCGTTGTGGCAACTTCAATCTGCCCCTGATGCGTTTTATGGTTGTACATCAACTTCCGATGAATCGGTACGATGTTTGCACACACTTTGTACATCTCTACAACAATGCGGTTGCAATCATCCTCTGTGATTTCTTTTGTGAGATGATACGTTCCATCGGCATGTTTAGTAACCAAATCGGTTAAGTCGATAATGGTGGCATCGGCAAGCCAAACTTTTTTTTCGAGGAAATCGGGATCAAAGTGGGCAAGATAAAACCAAAATTTTATTTCACGAAGTTCCTGCTCGGAGAATGTTTCTTTGCGTGCGTTCCGCTCTTTTAATTTCTGATACGCCGGAAAGCGTGCAATCTGAACATCACTAATGCCAAAGGCATTCCATGTGTTAGTCAGAAGAAATTGAAGATCCTTCTCCGAGAAATTTTTTGTCGGTTTCAGCGCAAGGTCAATCCATGGATCTGTCTTCCCTTTCCACTCGGCAAAGAATTTTTTGGCGTCAATTCTGTTTTTCTTCAAATTGACATAAGGTTTCAGGCGGTCAACATAATACTTTTGCAATTGAAACAGTAACGAGGAGGTAAGATTTACGTTGTAATGAATGTCGGGATACTGCTCAAGAATTGCCGCCATATCGTAGTAATCTTTCGTGGCATGCGTGCGCACCCACGGTCCCTGCAACTGATCGGTCCCCGGATCGAGGTACAGCGGTTGATGTTGATGCCAAATGAGATTGAGAAACAGTGTTCCGTTGTGTGAAGTATCCCGCGGATTGCTCTCGTTCATATTGTTCGTTGGTTGGTCTCCTTCAAACGATTGTGCTAATGTAAAACTATTCAACCAGAAAGGCACGAGAATAAAAAAGAAAAACTTTCTAACCGCCTGTTTGGTAATGCTCATTTCACCACACTCATCCGCTTTACCTGTGTGTAATTCCCCGTGGTAAGTTTATAGAAATACAC
>JBFMDF010000269.1:0-3675 GCA_040753935.1 Bacteroidota bacterium
ACAAAAATATCAAGAATAACAACATGTTTTAATGTAAATGAGTAGAGCAATTGAAGAATGAAGTACGACAGTAAAATTCCAGTAAAAAACAATGGAAGTATCTGTGAAAGGTATAATCCACTCGAAAAGATAATCACTGCTATTCCGCTTCCACTAACAGAGGAAATTTTACCTGAAGCAATCGGACGTTCTTTCTTTATTGGATGGAGTTTATCTGCTTCTCTATCAACAATATCATTGATGATATACACCGCACTTGAAACAAGTGAGAAGGCAACAAAAGCAATCAGTGCAGCAGTAACGTATGTTTCGTCAAACAAATGTTTGGAAAAGATCAGCGGGGCAAAGACAAATGTGTTCTTTAACCATTGTGAAGGACGGAGCAGACGAATATATGATTGCATTCTTAGGCAATACCTTTACTGTTGTGTTGTTTCATGAAGGTACTTAAAACACCGCTGGCTCTTCATACACACCAAAATGTTCAGTTAACGCGTTGCACATCTCACCAAGGGTAACATAGGCACGGGTAGCATTCAATAAATGAGGCATCAGGTTAGAGCCATCAACAGCCGCTTGACGCAAACCCTCCAACGCCTCATCACATGCCGCTTGATTACGGCTTTGGCGAAGTTCTGCCAGACGTTTTCGTTGAAGTTTTTCTACTTCCGGTGAAATGGAAAGTATGGGAATTTCGATCTTTTCATCTTCTTCAACGTATTGGTTAACACCAACAATGATTTTTTCTTTCTTGTCAAGTTCATTTTGATATCGATATGCTGCTTCCGCAATTTCACGTTGGAAGAATCCCTGCTCAATAGCCGGTATTACACCACCCAAAAGCTCAATCTTCTCAAAATACTTTTCAGCCTCCTCTTCCATTTGTGTTGTTAATGCTTCTACATAATAACTGCCGCCGAGCGGATCAATAACATTTGCCACGCCGGTTTCTTCAGCAATAATTTGTTGTGTGCGTAATGCTATTTTTACTGCCTTGTCCGACGGCAATGCCAACGTTTCATCCATTGAATTCGTGTGGAGCGATTGAGTTCCACCTAACACACCTGCCAGGGCTTGTAATGCAGTTCGTACAATATTGTTTTCCGGCTGTTGAGCAGTCAACGTGCATCCTGCCGTTTGAGTGTGAAAGCGAAGCGTCCACGATTTTGGATTCTTGGCGCCGTATTTGTAGCGCATGCGTTTTGCGTAGATTCTACGTGCGGCACGATACTTCGCAATCTCTTCAAAAAAATCCAAATGTGAGTTAAAGAAAAACGAAATGCGAGGCGCAAATTCATCAACATCCATTCCGGCAGCGATCCCTGCTTCAATGTAAGCAAAACCATCGGCAAGTGTAAAGGCCAACTCCTGGACAGCAGTTGAACCTGCCTCTCGTATGTGATAGCCGGAAACAGAGATAGGATTAAACAACGGAAGTTCTTTCGAACAATAACGGAACATATCTGTAATGATTCGCATCGATGGAGTTGGAGGATAAATCCATTCCTTCTGTGCAATGTACTCTTTGAGAATATCGTTCTGAATTGTTCCGCGCAGTTGCTGAGATTTCACCCCTTGTTTTTCAGCAACCACAATGTAAAACGCGAGCATCATTGCCGCCGGAGCATTGATGGTCATTGATGTTGTTACTTTATCGAGTGGAATATCCTTGAACAACGTTTCCATATCCGCCAGCGAACTAACCGATACTCCGCAAATTCCCACCTCTCCCTCACTCAACGGATCATCCGCATCTCTTCCCATCAACGTTGGAAGATCAAATGCCGTTGAAAGTCCGGTTTGCCCATGCTCAAGGAGATATTTGAAACGCTGATTGGTATCTTCTGGAGTCCCAAAACCGGCAAACTGACGCATTGTCCATAATTTTCCGCGATAGCCGGTATAATGGATGCCGCGTGTATACGGGAATTCTCCCGGAAATCCAATTTCGGCAAGATAGTTTATCTCTTTCACATCTTCCGGCGTATAGAGAATCTGCACCGGATTGCCGCTGACTGATGTGAATTTGACGTTACGTACTGGTACAGAATCTGCTTTTGATTTGTATTGCTGAACTGCTTCTTTGATCGCTTGTGGATCGTTGAATGTTGGCATGCGCTTTCTCCCGATTTTTGTAAAATCGTTTTGTTCTAATGTTCAGTATGTTTGACTGAACTGATGAAAAAAATAACCACTATGTCACAAAAACACAAATTTTTCTATAAGGCATTACAGTCATGTGATGTTTCTTACATCATTACACCAGACTTAAGAGATAACATCATCACCTACGTTCTGAAAAACCTTCTATCCAATTCCTGTAACGACAATTTGATTAGCACAGGTCTTCCATGCGGACAAACGTACGGCATAGAGGTTGCAAACAGTTGGTCAATTAACGAACGCATTTCTACTTCGGTCAATTTCTCTCCCGCTTTAATTGCCGCTTTGCAAGAAAATGATTTTGCAACATTGTCCCGTGCATCTAACTTTACGCGTAGTTGATTGTTCTTAAATTCATCCAAAATATCTTGCAAAATTGTCGCTTCGGTACCAGCCTTCACTTCCGGCGGAACACCCTCGAGAACGATGGTATTCTTTCCGAAGAGTTTTGTTTCAAACCCGATAGTGTACAAAAAGGGGAGCAATTCTTTCGCCAGCGTAAAATCCCCGGACGATAGTTGAATAGTTTGTGGAAACAGCAGTTGTTGGGACGAAGGAACTGCATTATTCATTCGTTGCAACGCTTTTTCATAGAGAATTCGTTCGTGCGCAACATGCTGGTCAACAATCATCAGTCCGCTGCGTATTTGGGTGAGGATGTATTTGTTATGCAACTGCCAAATCGGCTTAGTTTCGCTTCCCTCTTCTTCGCGTGGTATATGTTGAAATTGTTGTTCTTGCGAAACTGCTGGTTGTGGTGAAGAAAAAATTTGATCGAGTTTTACAGAAAGATCAAATGGTAAATGTTCTGTTACAGGTGAAGTGCCGGGAAGCGGTTTCGGCGATGGAGATGACGGCGTAGTTGCAGGATAGAATCTCGGAATAGTAACATGACGCAAGGATGAAAACTCGTTTGTTTGCTGCTGAAACTCAACGGTCGGCATAAGATCATTACCCCCGAGCGCTTTACGAACAACGGCGGATACAATGCGGTACACATGTTGTTCATCGGCAAACTTCACTTCCATCTTCGATGGGTGAACATTCACATCTACTTTGCGCGGATCAAGTTCAATGTAAAGTAAGAAAAATGGAAAATTCCCTTTTTCTACAAGATGTTCATATCCGGAAAACACTGCATGATTTATCGAACGACTAATAATAAATCTATTGTTCAGAAAAATAAACTGCTCAACTTTTGACTTTCGGGCGAAATCCGGTTTACCAATGTACCCGTGAACGGTAAGCAATTCGGTATCTTCACGTACAGGAATCAGCGTAGCAAAGTGACGCTCACCGAATAAACTCTTCAATCGCTCTTCCAACTGTTGCGAGGGAAGAGCGAGAATGGTGTCGTCATCGCTGGTAAACTCTAGTGCAATTTCCGGCTTCGATAATGCCAACCGTTGAATGGTATCGTAGATATGTTTGAATTCAGTGTTGTTCGATTTAAGAAAATTTCTCCGAGCAGGCGTATTGTAAAATAAATTTTTGACGGTGATTGTTGTTCCG
>JBFMDF010000270.1:0-3640 GCA_040753935.1 Bacteroidota bacterium
TAATGCTGTACTGCGGTGGGAATATTTACCGGGGTCAGTGTTCTATTTCGTGTGGACACAAAACAGAAATGATATTGACAACAGCGGTGAATTACGCATCAATCGCTCGCTTGATAGATTGATGAGTGCTAAAGCGGACAACATCTTTTTAATGAAGTTCAGTTACTATTTGAATATGTAGCGGTGCAAGAAACAGATTTTTTTAGGGTAGTGGGTACTTTATCGTTCTCATTTTTTGCCACAGATTTCACAGATTATTTTGTATTTTTATGGTGAGAGCTGTGGCAAAACAGTTTTAAAGGTATGAGAGAATTGTTTACTGTATATAAAGATAAAAGTATTGCAGCTATCATTTGGCTGAGCACCTTCATCATCTATCTTCAAACGCTTGCACGTTCGGTCGGTTTCATCGACAGTGGAGAACTGGCTACCGTAGCAGTGACGCTCGGTATAGCGCATCCAACCGGATATCCTCTCTTCACTATACTGGGAAAAATTTTTTCAATGTTTCCTGTTGCGACAGAAGAAATTGTTCGGCTCAATGTATTTGCTGCGGTGTGCGTAGCGACCGGAATGACTCTTTTCTATTTTTTCTTACTTGAGTTACACGGCGACGTCAAGAAGAGAGTTCCCGCATTGATGTCTTCCGCCTTTGCTTCACTTGCTCTTGCATTTTCTCAAACCGTATGGAGCCAGGCAGTTTCTGTCGAAGTGTATGCATTGCACATTGTGTTTATTTCGTTGATCCTTTTGCTCTTTGTCAAAGCAATCAAAAATGATGAACCGCGGTGGTGGTTGCTTTTTGCATTTGTTATCGGTCTTTCATTTACCAATCACATGACAACACTGTTGTTGGCACCAGCACTGTTGTACTGGTTTTTTGTTGAACACGGCATCAACAAAAATGCATTAAAGAAAATTTTGCAATTGGCAATTCCATTTATCGTAGGATTATCCCTCTATCTTTTTTTACCTCTTCGTGCAATGCAACAACCGTTGTTAAATTGGGGGAATCCGCAAACGCTCGAAAAATTATGGTGGCATATCAGCGGCAAGCAGTTTCGTGTGTGGATGTTTTCATCAAGCAATGTTGCGCAACAACAACTGAATTATTTTTTTGACCGATTACCGATTGAGTTTTTTTACATTCCGCTGATTTTTGCACTAATCGGTATGGTTGTGCTGCTATTGTCGGATAGGCGCATATGGATTGTTGTTGCTTTATTATTCATCGGCTGTGTTGGTTACGCTATCAATTATGATATTCACGATATAGATTCATATTTCATACTTGCTTTTTTTGCCGTAGCAATTGCTTCATCGTTCGGTGTTGTGAGAATACTGAATCAGTTCACCTCTTCCCTCGGCCTTGGGGTTGCAGGAATGGTGTTGCTTGTTGTCATCGTTGTTCAAGTACAAGCAAATTGGAACGAAGTGGATCAGAGTGAAAATTTTTTGGTTGAAGATTATACAAAAACAATCTTAACCAATCTTCCGCCGCAGTCAATTGTCCTTTCATATCAATGGGATTATTTTGTTGCGGCATCGTATTATTTCCAACACGTAAAAAAGTTACGGTCTGATATTATCGTTTTAGATAAAGAACTTTTCCGCCGTTCATGGTATTTCCCACAACTCGAGAAAATGTATCCTTCGCTGATGAATAAATCTCAGCGTGAAGCAGAGTTGTTTTTGAAAGAACTATATAAGTTTGAACATGAACTCCCGTATCTGTTTGAAGCGATAGAAGGGCGATATTCGGAGTTGTTGCAAAGTTTTATCGGTAAAAATATTGACTCACACACTATTTATGTAACACCGGAAATAGAAACGCAGTATACCTCTGGCTACCTGAGAGTACCCGAAGTTTATCTTTACAGGCTTGTTAAAGATACCGGTTACGTAGAAGTTCGATTCCCCGCAGTACAATTCCGGAAATTTGATGGAAGAGATAAGTATTCTGAAAATATTCAACAACTTGCAGTTCAGGCATTGCAACGTAGGGGCGTCTATGAACGGTATTACGGACGTGATAGTCTTGCTCAGCTGTACTTTTCTAAATCTGCTGAATTAAAGGGATTAAGGTAGCCACATCTTGCTAATTTTTAACCCTCCGTTTATTGACTTTGAGGCAAAAAAGTATATATTTATTTGCTCTACGACCATCTTCTTTTGGTCAGTTTAACGGCATTTGTGTTTTCCGTAGGGACTTTAGTGTAAACCTTCAGAAAACTAGATGCTGGCGTAGCTCAGTTGGTAGAGCAGCTGATTCGTAATCAGCAGGTCACGAGTTCAAGTCTCGTCGCCAGCTCGAAGAAGAAGCGGCGGGATATATACAGGTTTTTCGATAGCAACTGACGAATGTAGGGTAGGTAGCGAAGTGGTTAAACGCAACAGACTGTAAATCTGTCGCCTACGGGCTTCGGAGGTTCGAATCCTTCCCTACCCACAAGACAAAAAATGATGAACAGAGCGTTGCTGATGTAGCTCAGTTGGTAGAGCACTTCCTTGGTAAGGAAGAGGTCACCGGTTCAATCCCGGTCATCAGCTCTGCAAGAACATAGACAGGAACGGGTTTGTTGGACAATGTTGCGGGAGTAACTCAGTTGGTAGAGTCACAGCCTTCCAAGCTGTTGGTCGCGGGTTCGAGTCCCGTCTCCCGCTCTACAAGACGAAAGGAAATGCGATGAGAGATATTATTACCCTCGAATGCACCGTTTGCAAGGAGCGAAACTATTCAACAACGAAGAATAAAAAAAAGCAAACCAATCGTGTTGAATACAAAAAGTATTGCCCCCGCTGCAACAAGCACCAAATCCACAAAGAAACAAAATAACTTTTTGTACGGGTGTAGCTCAATTGGCAGAGTAGCGGTCTCCAAAACCGTTGGTTGGGGGTTCGAGTCCCTCCACCCGTGCATCGTACAACTCGGGAAATACGAATGAAAGAAAAAATCATCAACTTCTTTACTGACGTCTACAAAGAGATGGGTAAAGTAACGTGGCCCACGCAAAAGGAACTGCAGGAGTCTACGCTCGTGGTCTTGGGTGTTTGTGGGGTGATCGCGTTATTCGTTTACATTGTCGATACTATCGTCAGTCAAGTCATCAAGGGGATCTTTTAGTGGTGGAAAGTACTGTAGCACATCGTTGGTATGTTGTTCGTACCTATTCCGGACACGAAAACAAAGTGAAACTTGCGCTGGAGAATGAAGTTAAGGAACAGGGATTGCAAGAGAAAATAACGCGTGTTCTCATTCCGGCTGAAAAAATATTTGAGGTGAAAGACGGCAAGAAAAAAAGCAAGACGAAGAATTTTTTCCCTGGCTACATTCTTGTTGAAGCAATTCTCGACGAAAAAACAAAGCACCTCATTTTGAACACGCCGTCGGTACTAAGTTTTGTTGGAACAAAAGATCGACCCGTACCGCTTCAACCGGATGAAGTGAAGCGCCTGATTGGAAAGATAGAAGAAAAGAAAGAAGCAGGCGGAGAAGTCGAACGTGTTGAAGTTCCGTTTCACATTGGTGAGCCGGTGAAAGTCATCAGCGGACCGTTCCATAATTTTACCGGATTTGTTCAAGAAATTAACGAAGAGAAGATGAAAATTAAAGTCATGGTGAGCATCTTCGGGCGGAAAA
>JBFMDF010000271.1:0-3639 GCA_040753935.1 Bacteroidota bacterium
AGCGCCGATTGTCGGCGATAATATTGTAAGCATGGGAAATCTACACATCCCAGTTTCATCATTAGGAGAAGCATTTTGCGATAATAGATTGAGCTTGTACAGATTATATGAAATTTCTGCGTCGCGAGGTCAAGGTATGATAGGTACAGAAGGTTTTGAATATCCTCCTGACGGTTTACGATATAATGTTCACACAAGGATGTTACCAGAGTATTTCACCACTTCACCAAAAGATACGGTAAAAAACTTAAAGAATTTCAGCAAATTTTACGCCGGCAAAGTAGTTGTGATTAACTGGATGAATAGTTCCGCTTCCGACCCATTCGACAAAGTTCCGGTTGCCGCTGTTATTTTCAGCGTTCTGAAAAATGATATCTATGCAAAAAAAGAGTGGTTGACAAACACTAGTGTGCTATTCGTGATACTGCTTCTCGGTATTGCAAGTATGCGGTTAAAATTACTCTGGATCTCGTGCATTTCATTGTTTTTGCTTGTCGCGATCGGTTTCTTTTCTCTCTGGATGTTTTCTTCCTATAAGTTTATTTTTGATCCAGTGTACACAGTTTTCGCAGTATTCTTATCCGGATCTGTATTTCCGCTTCTGAAACTCTTTCGGGAACAGTAACAGCTGAACAATATCGGTCCTGCTATTGGCAGGTGATTCTTGCCGTTGTTCTTGTTTCACCTTCCTTTTTTTTCTACTTTTCAATACAATCTTTCAATCTTAACAATCTTGAATTTTGTAGTTGCAATGTCCACTCCCTTAATGAAACAGTATGCGGCGGTCAAAGCGAAATATCCCGATACAATTCTGCTGTTTCGGATGGGGGATTTTTACGAAACATTTGACGACGACGCAAAAACCACTGCAAAAGTTCTCGGTATTACATTAACACGCCGCAATAATGGAGCGAATGCCGGCGAAACGCCGCTCGCAGGTTTTCCACATCACGCACTGGAGACATATCTTCCCAAATTATTGAAAGCAGGATTGCGTGTTGCAGTCTGCGAACAATTGGAAGATCCGAAATTTGCCAAAGGAATTGTGAAGCGCGATGTGATTGAAGTTGTCACGCCCGGCGTTGCATTTTCGGACAAGGTGCTTGAGCAAAAGCAGAATAATTATCTCGCAAGTATCGCTCTGCCCAGCGCAATCGCAGCGGCAAACGACCCGGTAGGATTTTCATTTGTTGATATTTCAACAGGAGAGTTTTTTGTTTCTGAATTTCCGTTCAGGCAGTTGCCGGAGATTCTTTCCTCAATTTCTCCTTCTGAAATTCTGGTGCAGAAGCGGGACAAAGAGACACTGCAGGAACTTCTTCGCGCACACCACAAGGGAATTTACACTTCGCAGGATGACTGGTTATTTCAATATGATTACGGTTTTGAGAAACTGATACAACATTTTCAAACGCAGTCACTAAAAGGTTTCGGCATCGAACAGATGAGCATTGGTATTGTTGCCGCCGGCGCAGTGATGCACTATTTGAATGAAACGCAGAAAGCAAATCTGGCGCACATACAGAAGATCGTACCATATTCTGTTGAAGAAACAATCATTCTCGATCCAGCAACAAAACGTAATCTTGAAATCACCTCATCGCTTAGCGCCCACTTGAACGACGTAGTCGGGCGGGCCCGCCTGAATAGCGTAGTCGGGCATGGTACACCGGATGGAACACTCTTTTCTGTTCTCGATAAGACCAATACACCGATGGGAGGACGTTTGTTAAAAAAGTGGGTGAGCAATCCACTGAAAAAGTTGGATCACATTCGCTGGCGATTAAACGGGGTGAAATCGTTGGTTGACAATGCCTCTCTGCGAACAACGCTTCAGACTGAACTTGCCGACATAGGCGACATGGAACGACTGATTGCGCGTATTGCTACGGGCAGAGCAAATCCGCGTGAGATGCTTGCGTTGAAGAGAATTCTGCAAAGCATTCCGAGGTTAAAGCAAGACTTAACAAATCTTAACGATTTACCAAGTTTCACAACGCTTCACGAAATCAACTCCAACCTTCAACCGCTCGATGAATTAACTGAGGCTATCACCCGCGCAATTTCCGATGACCCTCCGATGAAATTTGAGGAAGGTGGAGTGATTCGCGAAGGCTTTAACAGAGAACTGGATGAATTGCGGTCACTTTCATTTTCAGCAAAAGATTGGATTGCCAATTTGCAGAAGAAGGAGAGAGAACGTACGGGAATCCCTTCATTGAAAATCGGATTCAACAATGTCTTCGGCTACTACATTGAGGTAACGCACGCGCACAAAGAAAAAATTCCGTCTGACTACATCCGCAAACAGACGATGACAAACGCAGAGCGTTTCATTACGCCGGAATTGAAAGAGTACGAGGAAAAAGTGTTGAATGCCGATGCAAAGATTTTGGAAATAGAAACTCGGTTGTTCAACGAACTCCGTGCGTACGCTGCGCAATTTGCTGGTGTCATTCAATCCAACGCGCAACAGATTGCCACCCTTGACTGTCTCGTCTCACTCGCACAGACAGCGGTTGATCATGCCTACACACTTCCCGAAGTCAACGACTCCGATGAACTTATTATTGAAGAAGGACGTCATCCGGTTATCGAGCAACTACTTCCTCTCGGCGAACAATACATTCCTAATTCAGTTCATCTCGATACGAAAGAAGATCAGATTCTTATCATTACCGGTCCAAATATGAGCGGAAAATCGTCGTATCTGCGCCAAACCGGCTTAATTGTGCTGCTGGCGCAGATTGGCAGTTTTGTACCTGCGAAACGGGCAGTCATTGGAATGGTGGATAACATTTATACGCGCGTTGGTGCAAGCGACAATATTGCAAGCGGCGAAAGCACATTTCTTGTTGAAATGCATGAAGCCGCAAACATTGTCAATCGTGCAACAAAGAAGAGTTTGATTTTGCTCGACGAAGTTGGCAGAGGCACAAGCACGTTCGACGGTATTTCCATCGCCTGGGCATTAACAGAATATTTGCACGAACGCATTGGTGCGCGCACGCTTTTTGCAACGCACTACCACGAACTGAACGAACTTGCATCACTCTACCCGCGTATCAAAAATTACAAAGTTGATGTGAAAGAGTACGGCGATAAAGTGATTTTCCTGCACACCGTTACCCCCGGCACCGCCGATCATTCATACGGCATTCAAGTGGCGATGATGGCTGGTTTGCCTGCGGAACTAACCGACAGAGCAAAAAGGATTTTAGAGAATCTTGAAGCGTCACAGTTGAATCCGCACGGAGAAGGAAAAGATGACCGTCACCTCGAAGGTGGCAGTCATCTGCGCGGAATAAAACGGAGAGTTGCTAAGATTGAAAGCACGCCGCAGATCACGATGTTTGAAATGAAAGATGACGAACTTCGTGAAGCCATCAAAAAACTTGACATCAACGCGATGACACCGCTGGAAGCGTTGAAGTTTTTGGCGAAGGTAAAGGAGAATTTGAAGTGAAAAATTTTTTCAAGTTGCAGATAATTAAGCGATACAGTATCTTTGAATAAGAGGAGGAACTAATGAATACAGCGAAACAAGAAGCAAAAGAGCTTATCGAAAAACTTCCGCCCTCAGCAACGTGGGATGACATTTTTTATCAATTATACGTTCGGCAAAAGATCTCACAGGGT
>JBFMDF010000272.1:0-3634 GCA_040753935.1 Bacteroidota bacterium
TGATCTTTTTCCCGATGCCGCCGGTGTAGATATCTACTGTTGAAAGTGAGCCGTTTGTCATCTGTTTCCATAACATGGAAACTATTTCTTGCATTTTTCCGAGGGAAAATACCGGAATTAAAATTGAACCTCCCTGCGACAATATCCTGTTTGCGGAAGTGACTAAGCGATTAATTTCTTCCGACTGCGGAGGAAGAAGAGCATCATCGGTTGCTCCGTGTGTGCACTCAATGATAAGAACATCAACGTGCTCTTTCGGTAGTGTTGCCCCGGGAAGGAGAGTTTGTTTTTCTATATTGATGTCGCCTGTATAAAATATTGTTCTTCCGTTGTGGTTGAGAAAAATTCCTGCCGAACCAAGAATATGTCCGGCATCGTAAAACTGAGCAATAATTGGTACTTCACTTTGATGCCGGTAACCGCTGATGGTAAATTGCTCATTGTAGGAACGCCACTCAATGCTTTGAATAAGCAAGTCAATCTCTTCATGACTGTACGGTCGTAAATCAGATTGTTCGCCTAATTGTTCTGCAAGAATATTAGCGGAATTGTGCAGTGTCAATTCGGCAACAGCACGCGTTTGCGGCGTTGTTACAATACGTACGTACGGATGGTGTTGAATAAGATAGGGGAGGGAATCGATATGATCCTGATGGGCGTGCGAGATCAACGCAATGTCAACATTCCTGCTGCTGACCAGTTCAAATTGAGGAAGAGACTCTCTGCCGATTTTTCGCGGGTGAGAACCACTGTCGAGAATGACGCCGGTTCCTTCAATATCGAGATAAAAACAAGAAGCGCCAATTTCATTTGCACCACCGAGAGGGAGAAAAGTTATCATTGTTTGAATTTATCGTTTCGTGGTGGTTTCCTCTATCACTTTTTTGAATTCATCGTATGAATGTTTCCCTCTCAGAAAGGCAGTTTGCCTTCCCTGACTGTTGTACACAAATGTTGCTGGAATTTCTCCGCCCCATTGGTTATCCAACAGTTGAAACAATTCATCCTGACTATTGAAATCTGCGACATAGGTTTTAAATGGAATGTTCAGCCGTTTAATAAATGGCAGAATTTTTTCTTCAATTTCGTCGGGATAATCAGCGCTCAATGCGACGACCTCAACATTTTTCATTTCTTGTGAAAGACGGATGAGGTCGGGGAATTCTTCTGCACACGGCTTGCACCACGTTGCCCAAATATTCAGAAGAAGAATTTTGCCTTGACGTTGGGCAACAAGTGTACGCAACGACTCTTTGGTAATTGTTTCAACCGTTTGTGCAGATAACGTTACCGAAAGAACAACATGGAGCACACCAAGAACGCCGAACAGCGTTCTGCGTTGGATGTGGTGAACCTTCATTTCACCCTCTTAATGGTACACCCAAACGCTTTTGTTTCTTTAACAGTAACGGGTTTGCCGGCAAGAATTTCATCCAGTGCAATGCGGAGGTCGTTCGTTTTGATGAGCGACTCACGCTGTGAGTCGTCAATACGGCCATGGTACAAAATATCGAATGTCGTCGGATGAACAACGAAAATTTCCGGTGTCCGCTGTGCATCCAGTTTATCGGCAATGATATTGTTGATGTCTTTTACGATAGGGAATTTGAATCCATGTTCAGCGGCATGTTGTTTAATTTCTTCTACGGATTCCTGCTTGTTTGAATTGATTCCCACAAACGCTACATTCTTGGCACTGTAGTCTTCAAACAGTTTATTGTATCGTTCATTGTATGCGTTGGAAACAGGGCATTGCGTGGCAACAAACATCAGCACAATTGCCTTTGAGTTTTTGAAATCGCTCAGTGAAATTTTTTTGCCGGTGTAGTCAGTCAAGGAAAAATTGTCAACCTTCTCCGGCATTCCGGCAATCAATAGCGTGCTCAGTGTTACGAATAACACAGACGTCGCTAGCATTCGGTTCATACTTCCTCCTTATGGTTAAATGCTGTATTTGTCGATGATATCTTGTGGTATTTTTTCTGCACGTTGTGTTTGTAGGTTAATCATAGTGTATTCAAAGACGCCATCAACACAAATCTTTCCTGAAGCTTTTCGTATAATGTCAAACACAACATCTACGCCATTAGTTCGCAACTCTTTAATTTGCGTTCTGACAATTGCCGTATCACCCAACATCATCGGTCGCTTAAAATGCATTGTGCATCCGGATACCACCCAGCCAAAACCTCTGGCAATGAACTCATCCATCGACATGTTGTAACACCGCGTCATTTGATCGTAGCGTGCGGCGAGCACATAGTCAAAGTACCGCGAGTTGTGCACATGGTTGTTCATGTCAATGTCGTCGGGACGAACAATCAACTCTGTTTCGAACGTGGAGTAAAGTCTGCTTTCACGCATATCAACGCAATCGTTATGATGAAGATTTTTTCCAGTGAGTTAAAAATTCTGTCAACAGACGAACGCCGACACCAGAACCGCCTTTGGGAATGTATTCCTGATCTGCTTCAAGTATTGCAGTGCCTGCGATATCGAGATGCACCCATTTGTAATTTCCGATAAATTTTTTAAGGAACCAACCGGCAGTAATAGAACCTGCCCAGCGTCCGCCGACATTTTTTACATCGGCAACATCACTCTTAATCAATTTTTCATATTCATCGAACAGCGGCAACTGCCATACGCGCTCATATGTTTTTTCCCCCGCCTCTCTTAACGCGTCCATCAACGATTGATCGTTCCCCATCATTCCTGTAGCAAAATGTCCGAGAGCAACAACAACAGCGCCGGTGAGTGTTGCAAGGTCAATGACAGCATCCGGTTTGTATTTTGATGCATAAGAAAGTGCATCGGCAAGAATTAATCTTCCCTCAGCGTCGGTATTATCGACTTCAGAAGTTTTGCCATTGTAGTGGCGGATAATGTCTCCGGGCTTCAATGCACTTCCACTCGGCATGTTTTCGACAGCAGGAATAAGACCGACGACATGTTTCGGTAATTTCAGTGTGGCGATTGAATGAAATGTTCCCGCAACTGCCGCTGCGCCGCTCATATCCATCTTCATTTCCGCCATATTGGCTGCCGGCTTTATGGAAATTCCACCGGTATCAAATGTCACCCCTTTACCGACGAGAACCACCGTTCCATGTTTTTTGTACTGTTTGCCGTACTCCAGGATGATGAAGCGAGGTTCTTTATCGCTTCCTTTACTCACGCTAATGATGCCCCCCATACCGAGTGCTTGAATTTTTCTCTTATCGAAGATGGTAACAGAAAATCCGAATTTGCGCCCGAGTGTTTGAATTGTTTTGGCAAGTGTGTCGGGGTAGATTTCGTTTCCCGGTGCGTTTGCAAGATCGCGGGCAAAGATTGTGCCTTGTGCCGTCGATTTGCCGATGTTCATTCCTCGTTCAAACACGTTTTTCTCTTTTTCATTTGAGAGAACAAAGAATACGTTTCTGAGTTTTTCCCCACTGTTATTGTCCGAAATATATTTATCAAATTTGTAGGTGGCCAGAAGAACTGCTTCACTCATTGCGCGGGCAATCTCTTCTGTCTGCAGTACTTTTGCCGTTATTGTGGACAGAGCAAGGGATTCGACTTTGAGCGACGTTGCTTTCTTTGTTGCAGTGGCAACCGCCCGACGTATTTTTTCAAGCGAAATATTTTT
>JBFMDF010000273.1:0-3633 GCA_040753935.1 Bacteroidota bacterium
TCAGTGTGACTTTTGCTTCTTTACAAACAATTTTTCAGATGTTTTTATAAAAACTAGTGGATACGTATGAAAAAAATATTACTACTACTCATTGCAGTATCAATGCTGAGTATTGCGCAAACTGAACGCACTAATTCCACCCCCCACATCGACAAGGTGTTGACGAAGAAACTTCTGGCACTGGTGAAAGATTTTAAAGGAGAATACGGTATTTATGTTCGTCATCTGAAAAGCGGGAAAACCGTTGAGATTAATGCCGACACACTCTTTCCAACTGCGAGCATGATCAAAATTCCGATTATGATAGGAATCTTCGACAAAATTGAAAAGGGAGAGTTGAAGTACGATTCGCTTCTTGTTTACCGCGATTCGTTGCTTTATCCCGGCGAGGATATTATCGGTTCACTGAAAGATTCTTCCCGCATTACACTCAGCAAAGTGGTAATGCTGATGATTACTACCAGCGACAATACCGGAAGCTTGTGGTGCCAACACCTGGCAGGGACAGGAAGACGAATCAATGAATTGATGGAACAGTATGGATTTCAACACACCCGCGTCAACTCACGCACGCCGGGACGCGAAGCAATGCGTTCCGTGTACGGATGGGGTGTAACTACACCGCGCGAAATGGCGGAACTTGTTGTAAAGATTCGGGAAGGCAAAATAATTTCTCCATGGGCAAGCGAACGAATGTACCGAAATCTTGCGCGCATTTATTGGGATGGCGAAGCGCTCTCAGAAATTCCTCCGTATGTTCACACCGCATCAAAACAAGGAGCGGTTGACAAATCTCGTTCTGAAGTTGTGCTGGTGAATGCACCGTCGGGCGATTATGTGTTTTGTGTGATCACTAAAAATCAGCAGGATGAAAGTTGGGTGAGGGAAAATGAAGGATATGTGCTTCTCCGCAATGTTTCGCGAACACTGTGGCAATATTTTGAGCCGAAAGACAAATGGAAATCGTTTCCGGAAAGCATGAAATTGTATCATTGATTATTTTTTTCATGTACTCAGTGAACCACAAAAGCAGGATGCTCTGTTATGGTTCGAAATGTTGACTGAGGCGGGATTAGTTTCGATGAGCTGGGTAACTGATTTGATGAAAGAATCGGAAGAATTGTAGCATATTTTTTCGTCATCATTGTCGACTGCTAACTCAAACGACAGAATCATAAAATCGAAAAATCATTAAATCTATAATATTCAATGCACCCAAAAATTAAAGTCGGCGTTCTCTTCGGCGGCCGGTCGGCAGAACATGAAGTTTCACTTGTTTCGGCGGCATCCATCATTAACGCGCTCGATAAAAATAAATACGATATCCTCCCCATTGGTATTACAAAAGAAGGACGGTGGTTGAGCGCGGTAAATGCAGTGCAGTTGTTGAAAGAACACGCTCCACTCGACAATTTGCCGGAACACGTTTTGCTTCCCGATCCGCGTAAACAATCGCTTGTCAACATCAGTACGGCATTTCCACAAGCGGCACAACATCTTGATGTGATTTTTCCTGTCCTTCATGGAACGTACGGCGAAGATGGAACGATTCAGGGATTGCTTGAACTTGCTGATATTCCCTACGTGGGAGCGGGCGTGCTTGGTTCTGCAATTGGAATGGACAAAGTGGTGGCGAAACAACTGTTGGAACGCGCAAAAATTCCTGTAACGCCAAGCGTTTGGTTTTTCTTTTCAGATTTTAAAAAAAATTCCAAGAAGTATATCACGGACATTGAAAAGAAACTGCGCTATCCTTGTTTTGTTAAACCGCCGAATCAAGGATCCAGCGTCGGCATTACCAAAGCGCACAACCGCAAAGAACTACTTGCCGCCATTGAACTTGCCGGACAATATGATAAAAAAGTACTGGTCGAAAAAGCCGTCATTCAACCACGGGAGATTGAAGTGAGTGTGCTCGGTAACGACAACCCAATAGTTTCCGTCCCCGGCGAAATTATTCCTTCTAACGAGTTTTACGATTACGACGCAAAATATGTTGACGGAAAATCAACGGCAATAATTCCCGCCAAACTTCCGAAACGTACAATCAAAAAAATTCAGCAGTATGCTGTTTCAGCGTATGCCATTTTAGATTGTGCCGGAATGGCACGTATTGATTTTCTCGTACAAAAAAATGGCAAAGTTTTTCTGAACGAGATCAACACGATTCCCGGTTTTACTTCCATCAGCATGTATCCGAAATTGTGGGAAGCGTCGGGAATTTCATATTCCGAACTGCTCGATCGGTTGATTCAACTTGCCCTCGAACGTCACGAACAAAAACGTCAATTAAAAACAGTATATGCACCTAAATCTGATTGGTACAAACAGCCATGATTACAAAAGACTTTCTCGGCAAAATTCCAATCTTCAAATTTTTACCTGAAGAAGATCACCTGGCGTTGGTAAGTTTGTGGAAATTGAAAACAATAAAATCGGGCGAAGTGTTGTTCCGAAAAGGAGAACCCGGCTCGGCGATGTATGTGATTGAAGAAGGAGAGATTGAAATAGTGTTGCCGGTTGATCCACCGGTGAATGAAGTGCAATTATCTGTTCTTAAAGAAGGTGAATTCTTCGGCGAACTGTCGCTCTTTACCGACGCGCCACGCACGGCAACTGCACGTGCACTGGCCAATACTCGTCTGGTGGAAATGCAGCGCGGCGATTTCATCACCTTTGTGATGGAACGTCCTTCGGTTGCTGTTTCCATGTTGGGAGAAATGGCGAAGCGACTACAACTAACGAATGAACTGATTTCATCGCTCGCTTCAAAAAATGTGAATGAAGAAATAGAAGAGAAATTGAGTTTTGGCGACCGCGTGGCGGATAAGATTGCAGAATTCGGCGGCAGTTGGCCTTTTATTTTTTCCTTCCTCGGTTTTATGGTGGTGTGGATAGTCCTGAATACGATGCAACTTATTGCGCAACCGTTTGATGAGTATCCGTTTATTCTTTTGAACCTTATGCTTTCCACCATTGCGGCACTGCAAGCGCCGGTTATTATGATGAGCCAGAACCGGGCGCAGAAGAAAGACCGTCTGAAAGCGGATCTTGACTACCAAATCAATGTAAAATCTGAATTGATGTTGCAGCAATTGCACAAAAAAATTGATCGCCTGATGGATGAAGAAGTGCCGAACTTGAAGAAGGAAGTTAAACTTCTGAAGAAAAAATCGTCAACACATCGGCTCAAAAGGTAGTGAATCCAGAACCGTAAAAAGTTCAACGGAGCGTCTGAGGTCTTTTTACCGCACAACAAAAAATCCCGCCTGATTTCTCAGCGCAGGATTTTTTGTTGTTTGACTCCACCACAACTCATACCATAGTGTATCACAATTCTAGAGATGTTTCACGTAATAGCATCTTCTCCACATCTTTTTGAATTTGAATGCGCGGCAATTTTCTCAGTTTTATCTCTAATTCGCGCTGCTTCTTTTCCAGATGAGGTTGAATCTCGAATTCATAACGGTGTAGAGGATTGTCATCCTTCCAGTACCAAATGTCGCCGTAGTTTTGTTCGGAAATTTCAAGCGTTACTGTATTCTTTTTCCCTTTGCGGATAAATTCTATTGCCACTTTATCACCCTCGTCGGTATCCTCGAGCGCTTCAGTAACATCATCAAAACGTTTAAT
>JBFMDF010000274.1:0-3625 GCA_040753935.1 Bacteroidota bacterium
TGAAACATTTCAAAAATCCGGCGACAAAAGTATTTTCCACTCTCGGCGTTGAACAGGAGTATTTTCTCATCGATAGAGAATATTACAATCAACGTCCGGATTTGAAACAAACTGGAAGGACATTGTTCGGTCGTACACCGGCGAAACATCAACAATTAGAAGACCAATACTTCGGAAATATCCCTGAACGCGCATTTGCATTTATGACCGATGTTGAGTATGAAGCGTACAAACTTGGCATCCCGTTGAAAACCCGGCACAATGAAGTAGCGCCGAATCAGTTTGAAGTTGCGCCGATTTACGAAGATGTGAACATTGCTATCGACCATAACCAGATTTTGATGGATTTGATGGATCGGATTGCGAAACGTCATAATCTTGCTGTGCTCTTGCACGAAAAACCATTCGCCAATGTGAACGGAAGCGGTAAACACAGCAACTGGGCAATTGGTACGGATAAAGGGGAGAATTTATTAAATCCCGGCAAAACGCCACAATCAAATTTGCAGTTTTTGATTTTTTTGGTGGCAACCATAAAGGCAGTGTACAAGCATTCGAAACTGCTGCGTGCATCAATTGCGTCTGCCCATAATGATCATCGGCTGGGAGCAAATGAAGCGCCGCCGGCAATTATTTCTGTGTTTCTCGGCGATTTGTTGACCCGCGTGTTGGACGATCTTGAAAAAGGAAAAGTAACTGAAAATACCGATCAGGCATGGCTTTCCATTGGTATTGATAAGATTCCAGATATTCCAAAAGATAATACCGATAGAAACCGAACATCGCCGTTTGCGTTTACCGGCAACAAGTTTGAATTTCGTGCTGTCGGTTCAAGTCAATCGCCGTCAACACCTATTACCGTGTTAAATACGGCGATGGCTGAATCATTGGACGACATCAGAACGTCAATCGAAAAGTTGACGGAGAGCGGAAAAGATTTCAACAATGCTGTTGTTGAAGTGTTGCGCAGAGTAATTTCGGAATCGAAAAAGGTTCTCTTCGCCGGCGACGGTTATTCAGAAGCATGGCAGAAAGAAGCTGCCAAGCGTGGATTGCCGAACATCAAAACAACTCCGGAAGCGTTGGAAGCATACCGTACGAAGGAAGCGCGTGAGTTATTCACAAAATACAAAGTGTACAACGAACGGGAACTTGAGGCAATCTACCATATTGATATGGAAAACTACATCAAGCAGGTAGATATTGAAGCACGCGTTGCAAAGAAAATGGCATTGACGATGTACTATCCGGCGGCAATTTCTTATGTGAATGAACTCTGTGAAACAGTGAACGGATTGAAATCAGTTTTAGGGAGTGGTGATAAATCAGTGAAATCTGTTAAAGGTGTCGTTAAAACTATTTCATCGCTGATGACGAGCGTTCAAACAGAAGTTGCGAAATTGGAAACCATGCTGGAAAACGCTCATAAACAAAACGATCTCGCTAAAAAAGCAAAATTGTTTACAGGCGTTAAGAACCAGTGCGATACTCTTCGCCAATATGTTGATGAGTTGGAAATTCTCGTTTCGTCCGATTTGTGGCCCGTACCTAAATATGCCGATATGATTGTTGGTTTATAAAAGCCAACGCACTACTATCGAACCCCAGTTTCGTTTGGCGAGACTGGGGATTTTTATTTTTCATTGCTTCTGCACTTTCATTTCGATAATTTTCAGCGCAACAAAAAGAGGAGATCGATGAATTTAGAATCAAAAATCCGCAATATCCCAAACTTCCCCAAACAGGGAATCATGTTCAAGGATATCACGACTGTGCTGAAAGATGCTGAAACGCTTACATACTGTGTCAACACATTGTATGAACGGTACAAGAACAGCGGTGTAACAAAAATTGTCGGTATTGAAGCGCGTGGATTTATTCTCGGCACTGCTTTGGCATACAAGATGGGAATCGGATTTGTGCCGATACGAAAGCCGGGGAAATTACCTGCCGAAACATTACGCCAGGAGTATCAGTTGGAGTATGGAACTGACGCTATCGAAGTACATAAAGATGCAATAGCCAAAGGCGAAAAGGTGTTGGTTCATGACGATGTCCTTGCTACCGGCGGGACGATGGAAGCGGCATGTAAACTAGTGCAACAGTTGGGGGGAAACATTGTTGGTATCTGTTGCATTGCTGAATTATCCTTTTTGAATCCAAGAAAAAAACTTGCTGACTATGATGTGTTTAGTTTAGTTACCTACACTGCCGAGTGAATTCATTTAGCGTACACGATTTTTATGAAGACAATCATTGAACCTTTCAAAATCAAATCCGTTGAACCAATTCGTTTTACTACCGTTGAAGAACGAACAAAAATTCTTGAAAACGCCTACTACAATCCATTCCTTATTCACGCCGAGGATGTGTTAATTGATCTGCTAACTGATAGCGGTACTGCCGCTATGAGTGCGCAACAATGGGCGGGGATGATGCAGGGAGATGAATCCTATGCCGGTGCAAAAAGTTTTTTTCGTTTTGAAAAAACAGTACGTGAACTGACGGGAATGAAATATATCATTCCCACGCATCAAGGGCGTGCGGCAGAAAAAATTCTCTTCTCCATTATCGGCGGAAAGGGGAAATACATTCCCAACAACACCCACTTTGACACGACACGTGCCAATGTGGAATTCAGTGGCGCAGTGGCAGTAGATTTTCCCACTGAAGAAGGAAAACATCCTGAACGTATCGCTGACTTTAAAGGGAATATGAACATTCCTGCACTCGAACAATTCATTCGAGAAAAAGGTCCGGAAAATATTCCTGTCTGCTTTATTACTGTAACCAATAATTCCGGCGGTGGTCAACCGGTTTCGATGAAGAATATCCGCGATACAAAAGCATTGCTGCAGAAGTTTGGGATTCCACTCTTTTTGGATGCATGCCGTTTTGCAGAGAATGCATTTTTCATTAAAAAGCGCGAACCGGGTTACGCAGACAAATCACCTAAAGAAATTGCACAAGAGATGTTCTCTTACGCCGATGGCGTTACGATGAGCGCCAAGAAAGATGCAATTGTAAACATGGGAGGATTTCTCGCACTGAACGATGAATCGTTGGCAATGCAGGCGCGTAATCTTCTCATCGTCACCGAAGGATTTCCAACCTATGGTGGATTAGCCGGCAGAGATCTTGAAGCTATTGCACAAGGATTGGAAGAAGTGTTGGACGAACATTATCTCACCTATCGACTTCGTTCGGTAGAATATCTCGGAAATAAACTAACCGAAGCGGGTGTACCAATTCTGCAACCTCCAGGTGGTCATGCTATTTATCTTGATGCAAAAAGATTTATACCTCACGTACCGCCGTACCAGTATCCCGGGCAATCGATTGTTTGTGAACTGTATAAAGTTGGTGGAATTCGGTCGGTCGAAATCGGCAGTGTAATGTTTGGCAAATATGCCGATGATGGGTCTTTGCAATCTCCACCAATGGAACTTGTGCGTCTAGCAATTCCGCGCCGCGTCTATACACAAAGTCATATCGATTACGTTGTTGAGGTAGTTATTGAGGTGTTCAACCATCGTAAACAATTACACGGCTACAAAATTATTTATGAGGCACCACAACTCCGACATTTTACTGCGCGCTTTCAGCCATTGAACTGACGATTTTG
>JBFMDF010000275.1:0-3609 GCA_040753935.1 Bacteroidota bacterium
TCTATCGATCAAAATTTTTCCGCATCGATTTTTTCTCTTGCAGAATGTTATGAGAAAAGAAAGATGAATACCAAAGCCAAAGAAACCTATCAATGGTTTTTAACCGTCGAGCCGAACGGCAGACGCGCTGAAACCGCCAAAAAGAAAATCAAAGAACTGTGAGAACACCTATGCAGCCGGTTATCAACATCAAGAACATCAAAAAAACGTACATCATGGGAACGGTGGAAGTGCATGCACTTGTGGATGTGTCACTTCAGATCTATAAAAATGAGTATGTGGCAATTATGGGTCCCTCAGGTTCCGGCAAGTCAACATTGATGAACATCATCGGTTGTCTTGATACGCCGACTTCCGGTTTGTATGAGTTCAACGGCGTCAATGTGAGCGATATGAACGACAATCAACTGGCAAAAATTCGCAATAAGGAAATCGGATTTGTCTTTCAGACATTCAATTTGCTGGCGCGTTCCGATGCACTTCACAATGTTGAACTTCCGCTGATTTACGCCGGGATGAAAAAATCCGAACGTCACGAACTCGCCAAAGAAGCCTTGCGCCACGTGAAATTGGAAGACCGAATGCACCACAAACCGAACGAACTTTCCGGCGGACAGCGGCAACGCGTTGCAATTGCCCGTGCGCTTGTCACCAACCCGTCAATTATTCTTGCCGATGAGCCAACAGGAAATCTCGATTCCAAAACCGGCGTGGAAATTATGGCGTTGTTCGATGAACTGCATGCGCAAGGTAATACCATTATTTTGGTAACGCACGAAGAAGATATCGCCCGTCATGCTCATCGTATCATCCGTATTCGTGACGGAATGGTTGAACATGATGAAGTGGTGAAAGATCGAATTCGTCCTCTAGTACACGCGGAATAACAGGATACGTTTATGCGATTCGTTGATTGGGGATATGAAATAAAAGAAGGATTGCTGATGTCGTTCCAGGCTATCCGCGCCAATAAAATGCGTTCTGTGCTGACAACGCTCGGCATTGTAATCGGCATAGTTTCCGTAACGCTGATGGGAACAGCAATAGAAGGATTAAGCCGCGCCTTTAATGAAACGATTTCGAAGATTGGAGCTGATGTGCTGTATGTGCAAAAGTTCCCTTGGTTCGACGGCGGTGATAACTGGTGGAAGTACCGCAACCGAAAGAACATTGATTTACGGCAGTACAGGATGGTGCGTGATCAGGCGACGTTGGCATCTGCCGTTACTCCTAGCGCATTTGCTATGGCTCCAATTAAATACCGTAGCACTAGCTCGGATGGAATTTTTGTCATTGGTGCAAACGAACAGTACCCGCAAACGGTCAGTATGAATATCGCATTGGGAAGATTCTTTACACAGGCAGAATCAAACGGCGACCGTCCTGTGGTTGTGCTTGGTTATACGGTAGCGGAGAAATTATTCCCCAACGAAACACCGTTAGGGAAAAATGTGAAGGTGGGCCAGCACACGTATCGTGTTGTTGGTGTCGTGGCAAAGCAGGGAAGTTTTCTCGGGATGGATATGGACAATCGCGCGATTATTCCGATTACAAATTTTTTGCAAAAGTTCAGCAACCAACGGCGAGGACTTTCGTTGAATGTCAAAGTGGTTGATATTAACGAACTTGAGAATGCAAAGGAAGAATTGCGCGGCATTCTGCGCAAAGCGCGTGGCGTAAAACCCGGGGCAGAAGATGACTTTGCTATTAATCAGCAGGAAATGTTTATTCAAACATTCAATGCAATTGGGGGAGTGGTAGCGGGCATTGGTTTGTTCATTACGGCGTTGTCGTTGTTTGTTGGTGCCATCGGCATTATGAATATCATGTTTGTCTCCGTTACCGAACGAACGAAAGAAATCGGTATTCGAAAAGCAATTGGAGCAAAGCGATCAACCATTCTGTTCCAATTTCTTGTTGAATCGGCGGTACTTTCCCTCATCGGTGGAATCATTGGGATTATCATTGCGTACCCATTGAGTTTATTGGTTGACCAGATTCTTCCAACATCAATGCCGATTTCTGTTGTGGCGATTGCGATTTTAATTTCTTTGCTCGTTGGTGTGGTTTCAGGATTTTTGCCCGCCAATCGTGCATCGAAAATGGATCCGGTGGAAGCGCTGAGGTACGAGTAATCATTGAGTTTTGGGATTTAGGCGGGTTGCCATACATCTGAAAACGTAAATTGTAAGTACAACGTATGCAAGTACAAGAAAGCATTAACATGGCATTGTTCGCCATTCGGGCGAATAAACTTCGGTCATCACTGACGCTGTTGGGCATTGGCGTGGGGGTGTTTTCCATTATCGGTGTGATGACGGCAATGGGAGTGCTGCAAAATGCCATCGAAAGTGGTTTAAGTGAACTTGGCACAAATACTTTTCAAATTCAAAAATATCCAGCCTTCAACTTTAACGATCGGGATCGCTTCAGATATCGCAACAGAAAAGATATCACGTACGAGCAGGGAGTACGCTTTTATGAGCGGATGACACAAGCAAAATACGTCGGTTTGGAAAGTTGGACAAGCGGCAAGGTGGTTGAGTACAGAAATCAAAAGACAAATCCAAATATCGGTGTGGCAGGTGAATCTGTTGACGGGTTGGCGACTAACAATTGGAATATCGCCGACGGACGTTCTTTCAACCCACAAGAAGTACAATCGGCTGACAATGTTGTTGTGCTTGGTGATGGTGTTGTGAAGAAACTCTTTCCTACCGGAAATCCGGTTGGCGAATATATCCGTGTGGATGGAAGGCAGTTTAAAGTGATTGGTACGCTTGCACCTCGCGGCGCAGTGATGGGTGGTAACCAAGGTAACTTTGTCGTCATTCCGATTACAACACATATGAATATTTACGGTAGAGAACGTTCCATCAACATCATGGTAACTGCAAAAGATCAAAATACCTACAATGATGTACTAGAGCAGTCCCGTGCTATTTTGCGTATCATTCGTCAGGTCCCTCCGGGCGAGCCGGATGATTTTGAAATTTATTCTAACGAAACGATGATTGCGACATTTAATGATATGACATTTGCGATTAAAATTGGAACGCTCGGTATTGCCTGCATTGCACTCATTGCGGCTGGTGTTGGCATTATGAACATCATGTTGGTTTCGGTTACCGAGCGTACAAAAGAAATTGGTGTGCGCAAAGCGTTAGGTGCAACAAAGACGAATGTACTCTCGCAATTTTTAACAGAATCAGTGGTCTTCAGTCAAATCGGAGGAATTATTGGCATTATTGCCGGTTCGTTGCTCGGTAACATTGTTGCCGTGATTATGAACGCGCCGCCGATATTGCCGTGGAATAATTCAGTAGCAATTCTTCAAACGCCCATTCTTGATTTTACTGCATTACAAATGAACATTACCGCTCTTATCTTCTGTTCGTTCATCGGCATTGTCTTTGGTGTCTATCCGGCGTGGAAAGCGGCGAATCTCGATCCGATTGAAGCGCTGAGGTACGAGTAAGTTGTTCATTGATTCATTGAGTCAGTTTTTGAACAACTTTCTCATCAAACTTCGGCAACTCGCCAAATTGTTCTGCCAATTGCTGATACTTTGCAAAAAAATCTCCAACGCCATTTTGTAGTGTTTCATTC
>JBFMDF010000276.1:0-3598 GCA_040753935.1 Bacteroidota bacterium
CGGTCGGCGGATGGGCGGCACTTGCCGGTGTTCTCATCCTGGGCCCGCGTATCGGAAAATATAAAGATGGGAAAGTGGTTCCTATTCCCGGACATAATATGACCGCAGCTGTTACCGGTGCTTTGGTGTTATGGCTTGGATGGTTTGGTTTCAATCCCGGAAGCACAATGGCAGCCGACCCGACTGCAATTTCGCGCATCGCCATTACAACAAACAGCGCAGCTATCATGGGCATACTCACATCAACGGCAACGGCGTGGATTGTTCTCGGCAAGCCCGATCTCAGCATGACCATTAACGGATGTTTGGCGGGACTGGTGGCAATCACTGCCCCATGTGCTTTTGTGAGTGTTGAAAGTTCACTCATCATTGGAGCTGTTGCGGGTGTGATTGTGGTGTATGCCGTATTGTTTTTCGATAAAATAAAAATTGATGATCCTGTCGGTGCGCTGTCCGTGCATCTTATCAACGGAATTTTCGGTACGTTGTGTGTCGGGTTGTTTGCCGAAGATCGGTTTTCGCCAAATACAACCGGTAATGGTTTGCTCTTTGGCGGCGGTGTGGGATTGTTAACCTCACAGATTATTGGTATTGTCGCTGTTGGTGTATTTACCTTTGTTGTCTCAATTATCGTATGGTATATTATTAAAGCCACACTTGGTATGCGTGTTTCCGAACATGAAGAAGTTGAAGGGTTGGATATTGGCGAACACGGCATGGAGGCGTATCCAGATTTCTCAAAAAGTCCTCTTACGCGATGAACTATTCCATCGGTGTTTTTTCCGATGAACGTATTGAACTTCAAACAATGATACACTATTTTGTTTCTGGTCATTCACTTATTTGACAATAACTAATTGATATCGCACTATGAAAAAAATTGAAGCAATCATCCGTCCCCATAAACTTGACGAAGTACGCGAAGCGTTGCAGGAAGTCGGTTTTCGCGGATTAACAGTGACGGAAGTTAAAGGATACGGACGTCAAGGAGGGCACAGTGAAATCTATCGCGGTTCTGAGTATACGATTAACTTTCTACCAAAGGTAAAGATTGAAATTGTTTGTGCAGATAAGAATCTTGATAAAGCAATCGATATTATTCTAAAACATGCAAAAACCGGTGAAGTGGGAGATGGAAAAGTTTTTGTGTCGACCGTTGAAGAAGTCATCCGTGTAAGAACCGAAGAAACCGGTGAAGATGCAGTATAAATGGACCGATGGTGAATTATTCAACCGCCGATGGTACTTGAAGATACGGCAACTATCTCAGGCAGAAGATCACATCGTTAAAAAAATTACTTGCGTCTTGGACTGAAACACTCTATTTTTGACTTGCCTGCCCGACGTAATGAATTTTGAAGGCAGGCGAGCAATTAACAGTAACACCGTTGATGCACTTATAATGCTTCCGTCGTTGCGGTCAACAACCGGTAGGGCGGAAATGTTATGCGCTCCTGATGCTCAGTGGAACCTCCCTGAACAACAGCGAATCGGCAAACACAAAATTTCGGACTCACAACGAAATGCGTTAAAGTGGCACCAATGCCGGTGGTACCCTCGCTGGATGATTTGTTCAGTGAGGTTTTTTTGTAACAACTTATAGGAGCAACCTATGGAAACAGGAACCGTGAAGTGGTTCAACAATGCCAAAGGGTACGGCTTTATTTCCCGCGAAAGCGGTGAAGATGTTTTCGTACACTACAAGAGCATCGTTGGCGACGGTTATAAAACGCTGAACCAAGGCGATAAAGTCCAATTCGAAGTCGAAAAGGGCGCCAAGGGCCTGCAGGCAGCGAAAGTATCCAAAGTGTAACAACGATACTACTGTGGCATACCAACCCTCGTGTACACGAGGGTTGTTTATTTTAAATAACTGTACTTTCACCTCCGCTTCATTATTCTGACGGTCACAGCAACATTCACCATAAATTGATGCTCTACGTACGACTCGTATCCTTTTCCACGAACAGAGTACGAACGAATACCAATCAGCGCGGAAATTTTTGGTGAGTAATGAATCGCATAACCGGCACCGACAGCGTACGCAAAGTGGTTATTCACAGCGCTGGATTTGCTTCTGATAATATCACTTTCTTCTCTGTACAAACCGATATCTATATCTGTGTAGATATCTTCCAGTAGATATACTCTGACCGACGGCATCAACGAAATGCTGTTGGCTTGTGCTGTTTGTCCGGGCGTTTTTTCATATCCGTAAAATCCGTAGTGCGCTTTCATCCCAAAAAGGAATTCTTCGCTCTTCGTATAAAAATAATTCACACCGATCCCGCCCCCGCCGCGCTGCAGACTTGTGTTAATCAATGTAAATCCGACATCAACAGCGTGGCGTGTCGGAATCTCTGAAAGGACATTTTGTGCCACAGCGATTCCATTCAACACCACAAACACGTATAATGAATTCAACAGTTTTAGTCTCATCCCAATACTCTCCTCTCTGTTAAATTAAAACAGATGTCCAAAGTTCAGATAAAAACCGGTGCTTTCTTTTCCAAATCCCGCGTCAGCCCGTACAATAAAGGTATCCATATACAATCGCATTCCTATCACTGAATTCATATTCCACACTGTGCTTTGTGCTTTCATGTCAAGCAGAGAGTTCCATACGCTACCGGCATCAAATCCTGCCACAACGCCAAACCGCCATATCAACGGTAACCGAAATTCACCGTTGCACACAAGCGAGGCGCGGTCAAGATACCGATCTTGCGGCGCTCCGCGCAGTGTGTGATTTCCTCCAACAGAAAGCAGATGATGAACGGGAATATTTGTACCCAATAATTGATTTACGATAACTCTTGCTGCGAATATCATGTTTGAAGCAAGTATTTCTTTGTAGTAGTGCACGGCAACGCCCAGTTGAGAAAATTCTGCACCGGAAAAATACCATCGCGGAAATGTCTGTGCCTCCCCTTGAAACACTGTTCCCAGAGACGGATTTATTGCGCTGTTACGCGAGTCATACCTGAAACTGGCGATGAATCCCACAGCCGAAGAGGAAGAAGTAAAATTTAAGAGCGTGCTCGATGAAGGAATATTTGAATTCCATACTTTTTTTGCGCTCACTCCTATCCTTCCGACAACTGTTGAACTGAATCCACGGCTAAGGGCAATTGTTATTTCCATCGGCTCACGGGTGTAATACTCCCGTTGTGCAAACTGAGATGTGTTGCCAATTCCAAAGAAACTGTTTTTGATCCATTTATCGTAATCAATAATGATATCTATCGCATAATCATAGCGTGTTCCTTGACGCAATTCGATATCCGGATATGAAAAGACAAAACGGTACCATCGCTCTCCCTTTGTGCTGTTGAAGAGTGTCAGGTCGAACGATTCTTTGTTCCCGGCGCTATTCAGCAAAAATATTTTGGCTCCGTACCCTAATCCTGTATCAGTGTCGTACGAAACGATCGGCAGGAACTCAACGGTTGGTGTAGACAATGTGGTAAGTGAATCAATGTCTTGTTTACAGTACGCAAAAGACAAAAACCAGAGTGTTGAAACTGTTGTACTATAGAAAATTGATTGTTTCATTGATGATTTGACTGCAGATGTTTCATCTCTTTCCATTTTGCAT
>JBFMDF010000277.1:0-3596 GCA_040753935.1 Bacteroidota bacterium
TTTACTCCTTCAAGTGCAGAATGACGTACGATTCTTTTGATAACGGCGTCTCCTTCTTTTTTCACCTTTACCAGAAGAAACGCTCCTTCAATCAACCGCGCATCTATAATGCGCCGGTCGAACGAGGTGAGCGACTTTACGACATCATTCATTTTTTTTACGTTCACTTTGTGTTTCGGGCGTTTTTTTTCTGTGGCGTCAATAATCATCTTACTGCCGAGATTCATGGTGAACGAAGTGAAGTCGAGCGTATCAAGCGGCACTTTTGGGATCATGACAAAATCGAAATGCGGGTCAAAATTTTCCCGCACAGCTTTCATCACTTCGTTGAAATTCCGGACGTCGACATGCTCTGAAACGGTAATCAAGCATTTTGTTAGCGATAGTTGTCCGGTTCCCATCAATCCGAGTGCTGCTTTCATTGCTTCTTTTTGATAGCGTTCATCAACAGCAACGACCAGTAAGTTATGGAATCCTGTTTCGTAATACGCCCACACATTTTTGATTTCATGGTGAATCAGCCGTACTAGCGGGCCAAGAATCTGCTGTGTGGCATCGCCAAGAAATTTGTCTTCCATCGGTGGAATGCCGACAATGGTGGCTGGATAGATCGGGTTTTTCCGCCGCGTCATTGTGTGAATGTGAAAGACCGGAAATTCTGCTGCATTAGAATAATGGCCGAAGTGATCGCCGAACGGTCCTTCTAATCTTCGCTCGCGCGGTTTCACAATTCCTTCAAAAATAAATTCTGCATTTGCCGGAACCTGGATATTGAGGGAGCGAGCGCCGGTGAATTCGGTCGGTTTGCCTCTCAAAAAGCCGGCAAATAGTGCTTCGTCAATTCCTTCAGGCAATGCCGCAACTGTTGCCAGCAGCAGAGCAGGATCGGTGCCGACCACAAGTGCAACTTCAAGCGGGCGATTCATTTTTTCTGCGACGTGGTAATGAAATCCTCCCCCTTTGCCAATTTGCCAATGCATTCCCGTCGTTTGGTCGTCAAATTTCTGAATGCGGTACATTCCGATGTTTCGTTTTCCGGTAAGCGGATCGTACGTTACTACTTGCGGAAGCGTGATGAATCGTCCGCCATCTTCTGGCCACGTCTTGAGAATTGGCAGCGCTGAGAGATTTGGTTTTTCGATGACTGCTTGTGAGCGTGCAATAGCACTATGTTTCGGGCGTGCGGCGAAGAATCGTTTGACCATTGCCGATTCTTGGAAAAGAATTTTTGGCGAAGGCGGCATGAGTTTTTCCACAAAGCCGATCAGTTCTTCGCCAATTTCGTCCGGATGTTTACCGAGCGCAAGTTCGATACGCCGTTCGCTTGCCAGAATGTTGATGACCAGAGGAAAATCTGCCCCTTTGACATTTTCGAAGAACAACGCCGGCTTACCAAGTTTCAACGCACGGGTTGCGATTTCGGTAATTTCCAGTTCGGGATCAACTTCAACAGTGACGCGGTGAAGTTCGCCGTTTTTCTCGAGATGCTTTACGAAGTCTTGTAGATTATCGAACATATATTATTTTCGATTTCCAATTGTTATTCCAGTTCCTCTGCTCTCCAACCTCTGCTTCGTTGTTCACCCACAACTGCCAGCAATTTATCCGTGAATGCGCCAATATATTCATCGACAGTTTTAGGAACAAAATACATTGGCGGCGAAATTGGCATGACAATAGCGCCGTAACTTGATACCTTTGCTGCTTGCTCCAGTGCGAGCGTTGACATTGGCGTTTCACGAACGCAAACGATAAGTTTATACCGTTCCTTTAACGCAACCTGCGCCGTTCGTGTAATAAGTGTATCGCCAATACCAGATGCAATTTTCCCGAGTGTTGAGGTAGAACAGGGAAGAATCACATACACATCAAAGTGATTTGAACCGGAAGCAATTGGCGCTGTTAAATCTTTATCATCAAACTGTTTCTTGACGAAGGGAAGTAAATCTGTATCGCTCATTCCCAATTCGTCTTTCAGCAAAATTTTTCCCCACTTACTGACGACGAGAAATTTCTCTGACTGGGATTTTTTAAGAAAATCCAGTGCGTATATTGCGCCAGAACTGCCGGTAATGCCGAGAATGATTCGCATATTTTTGAGTTTTACGTTTCAGGTTTCGTGTTCAAGACTCAAAACATGAAGCATGAAACCGTGATGTAATTAAATACTCACCAAAATCATCACCAAAATACTAAATCCAACTACGATGTTGATTTTAAAGAACGCCAACTCCACATCTTCCGCTTTGTGCTGTTCAAGCCAGAGAAGAAATCCGCTCAGAAACAAAAACGGTAACGCAATTAAAGCATTCAATGAAAAATAGACAAGCGCCAGTAAGGTAACAAATGCAAGAATATGAAGCACGGCGGAGATACGTAATGCTTTTTTCTTTCCAAAACGGGAGGGGAAGGAATACAATCCGGCTTTTTTGTCGAACTCTTCGTCGAGTGTTGAGTAAATAATATCAAACCCCGTTGCCCAGAATAGGTTGAACAACGGCAGTAGTAATGCCTCTCCGATTCTTTCGAATGATGCGGTAACAGCAAAAAAACCACCCAGTGGACCCATTGCCAATCCCATACCAACACCAAAGTGTGCCAAGGGGGTGAATCTTTTTAAGTAAGGATAGACAACAAAAATGATGAGCGGAATTGGCGAGAGGTAAAAGCAAAAATCGGAAATCAGTTTTGCTGAAAGTAGATACAGTACCAATCCGAAAAGCAATACACTGAATCCTTCCGTTAAATTCATTTTGCCGCTTGGCAATTCACGTCCGAGAGTGCGCGGATTGTGTTTGTCAATCTCGCGGTCGATGATGCGGTTGAGCGTCATCGCTACAAGTCGTGCGCCAATTGCTGCAGTCAGCACCAACAACAGCAGCCACACCGATGGCGATTCTTTAGAAGCAAGGAACACGCCGCTGTAAATCATCGGCAGAGAGAACAGCGTGTGTTCAATTTTGATGAAGTTAAGGTATTTTTTCAAACAGAACCTGTAGAATTCTAAAATACAAAGTCCGGCTCTGAATGCTCAGAAGTCGGACATCACGAAGTAAATGTACCGAAAAAAGGGAGGGGAAGCAATGAGAGGTTTTTGCTATTTTTTGATGAATTTTACTTTCTCTAAACCTCTGAAATCATTATCCTGAGTCCACACTGTAGCGCTGTTTGCCAATGCAGTTGCATAAATGAGGCTGTCTGCCATTGGCATTTTGCGATCAATGCTGATCTTAGAAGCGGTAAGCGCAATAGTAGAATTTATGGAAACAACTTTTGCTTGCTGCATTAAGCCAATTGCTTGTAATGCATCATGTTCTGTTCGTTCCACTGTAATTTTTTTATACACCTCGTAAAGATTGACGACAGAAACAATCAACGTATCAGTGTCTTCTATTGCTGGAGAAAAGAATTTCGCATTTTTTCCATCGGCAAAGTATTCAAGCCAGCCAGAGGAGTCAACTAAATTCACACCCGGTCTCCTTCACGCTTGATTTCAGTATTCATTCCCTTCAAGAAGCCGCGTGATTCCCGTATATCTTTGAATGGAACAAACTCAATTTTATCGCCAATGTGAAAAATTTGCAGCTTCTGTCCCG
>JBFMDF010000278.1:0-3591 GCA_040753935.1 Bacteroidota bacterium
CTGAGATTCATTATGATAAAAGTTCCTGTTTATATGGACTATCACGCAACCACACCGGTAGATCAGCGGGTGGTGGAAGCGATGATTCCTTTTTTTACTGAGTATTTTGGAAACGCGGCAAGTTTGCAACATCGCTTTGGGTGGATTGCCAAAGAAGCAGTTGAACAAGCGCGGAAAAAAATTGCTGATGCTATTGGTGCCTTGCCGAGAGAAATTGTTTTTACCAGCGGCGCAACAGAGTCAAACAATCTTGCCATCAAAGGCGCGGCGGAAAGTTTGAGAAGAAAAGGAAATCACATTATTACCACGCAGGTAGAACATCAATGTGTGCTTGAATCGTGTAAACGACTTGAAGAGCGCGGATTTTCTGTCACGTATCTTCCGATAGATTCATATGGTAGAGTGAGTGTGGACGATGTGAAACACGCCGTTACTCCGCATACCATTCTTGTTTCGGTGATGATGGCAAACAATGAAATTGGAACAATTCAACCGATTGAAGAAATTGGCGCCCTATGCAAACAATTGGGAATTGTCTTTCACACCGATGCAGTGCAAGCGTTGGGAAAAATCCCAATTGATGTCAATCGTATGAACATCGATCTTCTTTCGCTTGCATCTCATAAAGTGTACGGGCCCAAAGGTGTTGGCGCGCTATACATTCGTTCCCAGCATCCGCGGGTGGTGGTGCAACCGCAAATGGATGGTGCCGGACATGAACATGGAATTCGTTCCGGTACGTTAAACGTTCCCGGCATCGTTGGCTTTGGGAAAGCAGTACAGATTGCTGTTGAAGTACTGAACGAGGAATCTGTTCGGCTGGCCCGTTTGAGAGATCGGTTGCAGAAAAAATTGTTGGCAATCGAACATACATCGCTCAACGGTCATCCGACGAATCGGTTGCCGAACAATTTGAATATCACATTTCACGGCGTTCGCGCTGATCAATTGATGACAGAAGCAAAAGAGATTGCCGTGTCCGCCGGCTCGGCATGTGTCTCGGAAGAAATAGGAGAGAGCGATTACTCTCACGTACTGCGGGCAATCGGGCTGAATCCGGAAGCTGGGCGTTCGACCATTCGCTTCGGGTTAGGCAGATTTACAACAGAGGATGAAGTGGATTACGTGGCAGAGAGAATTTCACATGTTGTTCATTCATTACGAACTTTAGCATTGGAAGGTGTTCAAACGCTATGAATAAATCACAGTACATTCTCGGCAATCAGGTAGAATTTTTGCATTTTATGCGCTCTCGGGTGCCGATGTACCATCTCTCCAATATTTTCTTTCGCGACCTGCAATATGCCGTTGTTGAGTTTCTGAAGACGAAACATATTCGCATTCGGCATACTGAAGGTGAGCGTCTTGCGAGAGAGGTGGCTCTTCAATTGGAAAAAAAGAATATCATAAAGAAACTGAACACAACAACATGGATGCTGAACTATCCGGAATTTTCGTTAAAGAAAGCCGGATAATGATTTTGAACTGTGATATCTGATTATACAACAAAAGGAGAATTGCACAATGAGTGAGGTACTAACAGAAACAAAGCCGGTAATAGAGGATGACATTAACCTTACCGAACGGGCGGCGCAGGAAGTTGTTTCGATTAGAACAAAGAACAACATTCCTGAAACGCACGCGCTTCGTCTAGGAGTAAAGGGCGGAGGTTGTTCCGGACTTTCGTATGTGCTGGCATTCGACGACAACATTAAGGAGAAAGATATCGTTCTTGAGAAACATGGTGTGAAAATTGTCGTCGATCAAAAAAGCATGTTTTATCTGTCGGGAACAACACTTGATTTCACCGATGGATTGAACGGACGTGGATTCGTATTCAACAATCCACAAGCAACAAAAACCTGCGGTTGTGGTAGTTCGTTTGGAGTGTAGTAACTCGGAGAAAAAAAATATGCCAGAAGCAATTGAAGAATTAGTCAGTAAAGAATACAAATACGGTTTTACCACCGATATTGAATCAGATACGCTTCCTCCTGGCTTGAATGAAGAGGTTATCCGTACAATTTCGGCAAAGAAGAATGAACCGGAGTGGTTGACCGAATGGCGATTGAAAGCGTACCGTGCCTGGTTAACAATGAAAGAACCGCACTGGTCAAACCTCACTTATCCGCCGATTGATTATCAGGCAATCAGTTATTACTCCGCGCCGAAGAAAGCCAAGCAGTTGAAGAGTCTCGACGAGGTTGATCCCAAACTGCTGGAGACGTATGAGAAACTGGGTATTTCATTAACCGAACAAAAGCGTTTGAGCGGTGTTGCTGTTGATGCCGTGTTTGATTCGGTCTCGGTGGCAACGACGTTTAAGGAAACCTTGAAAGAAAAAGGGATTATCTTCTGTTCATTTTCCGAAGCGGTGCAGGAACATCCCGACCTGGTGAAAAAATATCTTGGCTCGGTTGTGCCGTACTCGGATAACTTTTTTGCGGCACTCAACTCTGCGGTGTTCAGTGATGGATCGTTCTGTTACATTCCCAAAGGGGTTCGCTGTCCGATGGAGTTATCCACCTACTTCCGTATCAACGCATCGAACACCGGACAATTTGAGCGCACACTCATCATTGCCGACGAAGGCGCCTATGTCAGTTACCTTGAAGGATGTACTGCTCCCATCCGCGATGAAAATCAGTTGCACGCCGCTGTGGTAGAATTGATAGCATTGGAAAAAGCAGAGATCAAATATTCCACCGTACAAAACTGGTATGCCGGAGATAAAGAAGGACGAGGAGGCATTTACAATTTTGTAACGAAGAGAGGAAAATGCGCCGGCAACTATTCAAAAATTTCGTGGACTCAGGTGGAAACAGGATCTGCCATTACGTGGAAATATCCTTCCGTCATTTTACAGGGAGATCATTCTATCGGTGAGTTCTATTCTGTTGCCGTTGTCAACAATCGGCAGGATGCCGATACTGGCACGAAGATGCTTCACATTGGAAAGAACACCCGCAGTACCATCGTCTCGAAAGGAATTTCCGCAGGGCGCGGCAACAACACGTACCGCGGTTTGGTAAGCATTGGAAAGAATGCAACTAATTCACGGAACTATACACAGTGTGACTCGATGCTGATTGGGAATAAATGCAGTGCCAATACCTTTCCGTACATCGAGGTAAAGAATTCATCCTCCAGCGTTGAGCATGAAGCATCCACCTCGAAGATTGGCGAGGATCAAATTTTCTATTGCAAACAACGCGGCATCAACACTGAAAATGCTATTTCGATGATTATCAACGGATTTGCAAAAGAGGTTTTCAAAAATCTGCCGATGGAATTTGCAGTAGAAGCGCAGAAATTACTTGGTATCTCACTGGAAGGCAGTGTGGGATGATGACGAATTTCAAATGATCAAATTGAAAATTCTTAAATCGAAAAATGGAATAACGATGATTGAAATAAAAAATTTACATGCAAAAGTCGCCGGACGCGAAATTCTCAAAGGAATCAATTTAAAAGTCAACGCCGGAGAAGTACACGCTATTATGGGACCAAATGGCTCCGGTAAAAGTACACTTGCCCAAGTGCTTGCCGGTCATCCCGCCTACGAAGTAACCGACGGCCAAATTATTTTTG
>JBFMDF010000279.1:0-3572 GCA_040753935.1 Bacteroidota bacterium
ATGAAAGATTTTATCAACAGCAAAATTCAACAACACCTTTTCACATAAGCACTTATCTGAATAATCGTCCGAAAAATTCATTGACTCTCCTGCTCTTTTTTCATAAATTTGTATTCCAATTAGTTAGCACGTCACACGCTTTGCAGGAGAGATGATGCCCACCGAGCGCGATCATCACATTACAAAAGATAAATCGTTTTGGATTGTGTTGATTCCGCGCGGCGACAGCGGCTCAACCCGCTCTTACAAAGCCTCTGTATTGACGATAGTGCTGGTGTGTTTCGGCGTGGTATTGTGTATCGTCGCTGCAACAGTAGCGGCAATAGTGTACACACCGGCAGGTTTACTCATCCCCATGTCAGATGAACAGTTGCAGGAGCGGTACGGCTCGAAACTGTTCGAAGTACAACAGCGATTGAACAGAGTTACTTCTGAAGTTCTCGTTCTACGCGAATACAACAACAAATTACGGAAAGCATTAGGTCAGCAGGAACTTCCTGCCGACAGCATTATTCAATTTAACGCTGTTGATAAAGCGTTGACGCAAGCGCCGGAACAATCGACACAAGAACCGTCTGTGCAACCGTTGCTTCAGGATGCGGCAGTTGTCTACCGTTCCGCTTCCGGCGTACAACAGGAAGCCACGTTTCGTGCAGAGTTTCCTCTTCTTGTACCGGCAACAGGTTTTGTTTCGAGAAAATTTGAAGCGGAGCGTGGACACGTTGGAATTGATTTTGCAGGTAAGATTGGTTCGTTGGTGGTAGCGGCGGCGGAAGGGTACGTTGTGTTTGCCGGCTATACGGTTGATGATGGATACACTATGATTCTATCTCACGGCGGCGGATTTTTAACGATCTATAAACACAATCAAAGTTTATTGAAGACAATAGGTGAAATGGTTAAACGCGGAGAACCGATTGCATTGCTGGGAAATACCGGCCGTATCAGTTACGGACCGCATTTACACTTTGAAGTTTGGAAAAACGGACAAGCACAAAATCCGAGTGATTATTTTATTGCAAGTGAACTCTAACGCAAAGGGCACTGCTCATGGCTGATAAAGACTTGAAGGATTTGAATCTTATCGGATCAGGAACAATAGTGGAAGGAAAGATTCGCACACAAGGGAATATACGCATTGATGGAAAGCTGACCGGTGAAGTGAATGCAACCGAAAATCTTGCGGTCGGTATCACCGGAGTGGTAGAAGGGTCAATAAGCGGCAGGAATATTACGGTGGGAGGTAAAGTGAGAGGAAACATCACAGCGGCAGAGAAACTTGTGATGGAAGGGAAAGCGGTCGTGCGCGGCGATGTGCGCGCTTCCAAACTGGTGGTTGATGAAGGAGCGATGTTTGACGGCAGAATTTCCATGACTGATAACCGTCCGGGTGGTCAAAATCCATAGTAACAGAAATCTCTTCCCTGTGTGTTGCAGACAATGAAAGAAGAGAAAACTTTTGCGGATTCACTACGTGCTACTGCTCCGTATTTGACACTCGGTGCACAATTGGCGATCACGGTTGTTGTTTTCTTCTACATTGGCAAATACGTTGATGGTTTTTTAGAAACAACGCCGTGGATAATGGTAACAATGACGTTGTTGGGAGCGGTGGGTGGTTTAATCAAGTTTTTTAAAACAGTGATTGAGTTAAGCAAGAAGGAAGACGATGAGCGGCAAGCGAAAAATTGAATATCGGTTTCTCAACTATATTGCACTCACAGTTCTGGTTATTGTCGCTCTGGTGTGGTATCCTCTTGCCAACTATGCAACAAAAGAAATTGTTGATGCCGTGATTGCAGGAATTGCATTGAGTGTGATAAACGTGTTGATGGGATACTGGGCGATTGAATATTCGTTTGCAACGTCATACAATCGTTTTATGCAGATTGTGTTGGGTGGAATAGTCGTCAGGTTATTGGTGATGGCGGGGTTCCTGGCGGTGCTGGTGGGATACTTTAAGTTTCATACAGTTGCGCTTATCGGTTCATTGTTTGGAATGTACATCATCTTTCTTGCTGAAGAAGTGTTGTACATCTACAATAAACGCCCGACTGCGTAATGATCAGGGAAAGATAATAATCAATATTCGTTAACAGATTACAACAGGTATATTGTGGTTTCTTGGATGCTTTTTAATACACCGCAGGAACATGGTACAACAGATACCTTGCGGGTAGCAGTAGATACGGCAGCCCATGCTGGTTCGAATGGTGCTCATGAAGAAAATCTCTTCACTCAATTGCTACACCATATTTTTGACGGTCCCGAAATTGAAGTTCCATTCGTCGGACACGTTCATCTTCCTTCCTTTCATCTTTTCGGAATTGATCTTTCCATTACCAAACATGTTGTTTTTCTGTGGCTGGCGGCGGTTATTTTGGTTGTCGCGCTTACTATTGTTGCCAGGAAAAATGCGAAAAGCAAAGTTCCGAAAGGTTTTGGAAATCTCATCGAAGTGTTTGTTCTCTTCATTCGCGATGAAATTGTCATTCCGAATATGGGAAAAGCAGGATTGAAATATCTTCCCTACCTTCTCACCAATTTCTTTTTCATCCTTGTCATGAATTTGCTCGGACTCATTCCCTACGGCGCATCGGCAACAGGTAATGTGAGCGTAACGGCTGGTCTGGCAATTATTGCATTTATGATGATTCAACTGTCGGCAATTCGCGCACAAGGACTCGGACATTATCTTGCTCATCTCACCGGCGGCGTTCATTGGTCGCTGTGGATTATTATGATACCCATTGAAATCCTCGGTCTATTCACAAAACCGTTTGCACTCTGCATCCGTCTTTTTGCCAACATGACCGGCGGACACATCGTGATTCTAGCGCTCATCGGTTTGATTTTTGTTTTCAAATCGTATGCAGTTGCTCCGGTGTCTGTCGCTTTTGCGCTTGGCATCTATATGCTGGAATTGTTTGTGGCATTCTTGCAGGCGTATATCTTTACGATGTTGACATCGCTGTTTATGGGATTAGGAATGCAGTCGGATAGTCATAGTCATGGAGCACACGAACAGGGGCACGGTCATTGATATTTTCAAATTAATCTTATTCACTCAATAACACATAATCAGGAGAAAAACTATGGAATCACTTGGTCTTGGATATTTAGCGGCAGGAATCGGTGCAGGAGTTTCAATCATCGGCGCCGGTATCGGCATTGGTAAACTTGCGGCTGCGGCAATGGAAGCAAGCGGACGTCAGCCGGAAGTTGCCGGACAGGTTCGTACTTCAATGTTGATTGCAGCAGCGCTCATCGAAGGTGCAACATTCTTCGCGCTCGCAATCTGCATCATTCTTGCTACTAAGTAATTTTCAGGTAGGACGGGATCACATCCCGTCCTACACAACGAACAAAAGAGAATACTATGTTAGATATCAATCCTGGTTTAATTATTTGGACAATCATTACGTTCGTGTTGTTGGTGATTGTTCTTGGAAAAATTGCATGGAAACCGTTACTGCAAGCGTTGGAGTCACGGGAGAAGGAAATTGCCGAAGCGCTTCATGCCGCAGAGCAGGCGAAGAAAGATGCTGAGCGGATGATGCAGGAAAACCGAG
>JBFMDF010000280.1:0-3572 GCA_040753935.1 Bacteroidota bacterium
ATCGCAACATTCGTTTTCGCCAAAAGATGCGATGTACACTATTTTCCACGTCATCTTTGAAGGTTCATTAACCGACCAAGCGCGAAATGAGTTTCTTCAATATGAAATTTCCATTACATGAGTTGAGCCCATGAAAAAGATGATCACACCCACTGCCATGATATTCACCGCACTGTTGCTATTGATGAACGGTTGCAAGAATGACCACTCCGGCGCTATTGAAGCCAGCGGCACATTGGAAGCTGTAGAGGTGAACGTTTCTTCAAAAATTGCCGGACAACTTTTTCAACTGCGTGTAACCGAAGGTGCCAAAGTCCGACAAGGCGACACACTGGCAATAATTGACCACGAGATGCTCGAATTGCAACTACAACAGGCAATTGCCGGTGCCGATGCCGCAAAAGCGCAGTACGATTTATTGAAAAATGGTGCGCGTGAAGAAGATATCAAACTTGCGACCGAATCTGTAGTGCAAGCCGAAGCTGCATTCGCAACCGCCGATGCCGATTTTCAGCGTATTAAAGAATTGTACGAGGAACGTACTGTATCAAAGAAGCAATATGAAGATGCTGAATCGCGTTACACAATTGCCAAAGCACAACTCAATAGTGCAAAACAAAATCTCCAAAAACTGCAGCGATTTGCCCGTCCGGAAGATTTGAGTGCTGCCAAAGCCCGGTATGAACAAGCATTGGCACAAGTAAACATTATTAAAAAACAAATACGCGATAGTTACATCATTGCTCCGGTTTCAGGAACGGTGACCCATAAACCTGTAGAAAAAGGAGAGTTAATTGGTACCGGCACCGTTGTAGTGAAAATTGCCCAGTTGGAAAAAATGGAATTACGTATTTACGTGAGTGAAACTGAACTTGGAAAAGTAAAACTCGGCGGTGATGCTGATGTGGTCATTGATACGTACCCTGATAAAATCTACCGCGGCAAAGTGGTCTATATCTCACCAATAGCGGAATTCACTCCCCGTAATGTTCAGACAAAAGATGAGCGAACCAAACTTGTTTTCCAAGTAAAACTGGAGGTAGAAAATACCAACGGCGAACTGAAATCCGGTATGCCGGCAGACGCGTATTTAAAATAACTGGGTTTTACTTTGTCACTATGTTGATCTTCAACATTTATGAATGCACTCTCAATCAGTAACGTCTCAAAAAGGTTCGGAACAATAACTGCCATTGACAATCTCTCTCTTGAAGTCAACAAGGGGGAAATGTTTGCCCTTGTTGGTCCCGACGGTGTCGGTAAAACAACGTTGATTCGAATGTTATGTGGAATCGTGAAACCGGATTCAGGCAGTATCTCTGTGCTTGGTTTTGATGTTACCAAACAGAGTGATGAAGTCAAAAAACGTATCGGCTACCTTTCGCAAAAATTCAGTTTGTATGGTGATCTCACCATTGACGAGAACATTGAATTCTTTGCTGAAATCCACGGGGTGTGGGACTACAAAGCGCGCCGAGACGAATTGTTGGAGTTTACACGACTAACGCCGTTTCGTACGCGTCTCGCAGAGAAACTTTCGGGCGGTATGAAACAGAAACTTGCTCTTGCCTGCACGCTCATTCATACGCCCGAAATTATTTTTCTCGATGAGCCGACAACCGGCGTCGATCCGGTTTCCCGTCGCGATTTTTGGAAGGTACTCTCAAGTTTGCTAAGAACCGGCATCACCATCGTTATGACGACGCCGTACCTTGATGAAGCTGAACGGTGTCACCGTGTCGCTTTAATGAATGAAGGGAAAATTGTGATACTCGGTACTCCCGCTGAAGTGAAGAAAGAAATGAAAGGGGAGATTATTGAAATTGTTTGTTCCAACATTCGTGCAGCGTTTGCGGTATTGAAAAAGCATGAACTCGTAAGAGAAATACAGGCGTTTGGTGATCGATTGCATGTGGTTGTTGAAGAATCTGCACGAGATGCGAAGATGTTGTTGCATCTATTACACTCAAATTCAATTACTGTTTCAGACTGGAGAGTGGTGAAGCCGACTCTCGAGAATGTCTTTATTTCGTTGATGGCAAAATAATCAATGTTCGCATGAATGCGATTGAAGTCGAAAACTTAACAAAACGATTCGGAACATTTACCGCTGTTGACCACATCAACTTTGAAGTGAAAGAGGGGGAGATCTTTGGATTTCTTGGCGCCAACGGCGCAGGAAAATCAACGGCTATTCGAATGCTGTGTGCATTGCTGACGTCAACGGAAGGAACAGCGCGCGTTGGGGGATACGATATCAATAAGCAGCCGCTCAAAGTAAGAGAACGTATTGGCTACATGTCGCAAAAATTTTCTCTGTATGAAGATATTACTGTTGAGGAAAACATCGACTTTTTTGGAAAAGTGTATGGATTAACAGATAGTGAATTGGCTGAGCGGAAACAATGGGTGCTCGATATTGCTAATCTTCATGGGAGAGAAAAAAGCATTACACGAACATTAAGCGGCGGATGGAAACAGCGTCTCGCTCTGGGTTGCGCAGTGCTTCATCGTCCCCGTATTGTTTTTCTCGATGAGCCAACCAGCGGCGTTGATCCGGTGATGAGAAGACGATTCTGGGAATTGATCAATGAAATGTCGGCGGAAGGCGTTACCGTTATTGTAACCACACACTTTTTGGAAGAAGCGGAGTACTGCAACGACATCATTCTCATCAACGCAGGAAAAATTATTGCAACTGGCAGTCCGAAAGAACTGAAAGACAATTATATCCGACATCCTATTCTTGAAGTGCAATGTTCCAACGTGATTCAGGCGATGGAAGAAGTCGAGTCTCAGCCGTGGGCAATTGAAACATCGGTCTTCGGCACATATTTGCACGTGAGCGTGCCGAACGAAGAAGAGGGGAAAATAAAAATCCGTGAAATGTTGTCGGCAAGTCGTATTGATATTTACAACATCGAACGAATCACCCCATCACTCGAAGATGTCTTTATCTTTTTGCTGGAACAGGAATCGAAGAGGAATTGATGTTCAAACAACTTCGTCCGATGATAGTAAAAGAGTTTCGTCAAATTAAACGCGACAAACGCGTGCTGGCAATTCTCACTCTTGTTCCAGCCCTGCTGTTGCTGCTCAACGGTTATGCGTTAAACTTCGACGTGAAGCACATTCCGATGGCGGTATACGACGCGGAAAAGTCGAAGCAGAGCAGAGAATTTGTTAACAGTTTTATTACGTCGGGATATTTCGACTATCAAATGGTTGTGGACGACTATACCAAAGCGAAAGAGTGTATTGATGAGGGGAAAGTGAAACTGGTCCTTGCCATTCCTCCCACGTTTTCTCAGGAAATTCTTTCTGGCAGGCAAGCCACTGTGCAAGCGCTTGTTGATGGAATGGATGCTAATTCTGCGTCAACAATTATCGGATATACGCAGGCAGTTACGCTTCAATATTCGCAGAACATCATTCTCCAAAACCTTGCGAAAATAGGCAAAAAGAGTTTTATCCCCATCAACTATCAGCCGAAAATTTGGTACAATCCGGAATTGAAAAGCGCGAAGTTTCTTGTGCCGGGACTTATCGCGTTCATCCTTGCCATCACCGGT
>JBFMDF010000281.1:0-3562 GCA_040753935.1 Bacteroidota bacterium
TAATGGTTGATATGGGTTCCCGACATACGTATCTATGAACAGCAAAAAAAAATTTCAAACTGATTCTGGCATTCACATTAAGGAATGCTATCGTCCTTCAGATGTCGATCCATCGAAGTACGTTGGCGAGCCGGGGTCATTTCCGTATACACGCGGTGTCTATCCCTCAATGTACCGTTCAAAATTGTGGACGATGAGACAATACGCAGGGTTTGGAACTGCACAGCAGTCAAATGAGCGGTATAAATTTTTGTTATCACAAGGGACGACCGGACTTTCTGTTGCATTCGATTTGCCGACGCAAATGGGGTACGATTCCGACCACCCGATGAGTGAAGGAGAAGTTGGGAAAGTAGGTGTTGCCATCGACACCCTTCACGATATGGAAGTTCTTTTTGACGGCATTGAATTGCAAAAGATTACCACCTCGATGACTATCAACGCAACAGCAGCAATTCTGTTGTGCATGTATGTTGCGCTTGCCAAAAAACAGAAAGCAGATCTCAACAAAATTTCCGGTACTATACAAAACGACATTCTCAAGGAATACATTGCGCGCGGTACGTATATTTATCCTCCCAACCACTCCATGCGACTGGTTACCGATATCTTTGCTTGGTGCAGTGAACACCTTCCAAGTTGGAACACCATTTCCATCAGCGGCTATCATATTCGTGAAGCGGGTTCTACTGCTGTGCAAGAAGTTGCGTTTACGTTGGCGAATGCCAAGGAGTATGTTCGTGCGGCAATCCAAGCCGGACTTGCCGTCGATACATTCGCGCCGCGGCTGTCGTTTTTCTTCAATGCGCACAACAATTTTTTTGAAGAAGTGGCAAAGTTTCGCGCTGCACGACGTTTGTGGGCAACAATGATGAAAGAGGAATTCAACGCACAGAATCCCGATTCAATGAAATTACGTTTCCATACCCAAACCGGAGGTTCAACGCTGACGGCACAACAGATCGATAACAACATTCCCCGTGTAACCCTGCAGGCATTGTCTGCTGTTCTTGGCGGCACTCAATCACTACACACGAATGCCAAAGATGAAGCGCTTGCTCTGCCGACTGCCGATTCTGCACGGTTAGCGCTTCGTACGCAACAAATCATTGCCTACGAATCCGGTGTTACCGATACGGTTGATCCGCTCGCCGGTTCCTATTTTGTTGAAGCGTTGACGAACGAAATTGAAGAGAGAGTGAAAGAGTATTTGAAAAAAATAGACGCGTTGGGTGGTGCGGTAAAAGCAATTGAACAGCAATATTTTCAAAATGAGATTGCCGAGAGCGCTTACCGGTATCAAAAAGCCATTGATGAAAAACAAAAAATCATTGTCGGTGTGAACGAATTTGTTGTAGAGGAGACACGCGGCGAAAATCTGCTGAAAGTTGATGAGTCGCTCCGTGATGAGCAGGTGAAAAATTTAATGCAGGTCAAGCAACACAGAAACACTTCTGAAGTTCAGCGTCTGCTGTCTGAATTAAAAAAAGCGGCTGGAACAACCGAAAACCTTCTTCCGCATATACTACAAGCAGTAGAAGCGTATGCAACAGTCGGCGAAATTTCCGATGCATTGAGAGAAGTGTGGGGAGTGTACGAGTAAACGACGCAGTACTGCAGGAAGAATGTTCGATCAGTAAAACATAGGGGATATGATCAGTAAAAGTAAACTTGCCGACATAAAAAGTCTTCAACAGAAGAAGTATCGTGAAGAATTCGGTATGTTCCTCATTGAAGGGTGGAAATCGGTTGGCGAGGCGCTCAACGCAGGAATCGAAATACAATCAGTGATGGTTGACGGACAACGCATTATTGATCATGCACTTCTTCAGAAACTCCAATCGTTGCACGCAACGGTGTATCTGGTAAAAGAAAGAGAGATTGAGATGGTTTCTGACACCGTTGCAACGCAGGGAATTGTTGCGGTTGCGAAGAAGATGAACTTTGGAACAGCACTCAATGACGTACTGCGGCGCGAACGGGCGCTTGTTGTTGCGTTGGATTCCATCAATGATCCCGGCAATCTTGGGACTATCATTCGTACCTGTGACTGGTTTGGTGTGGACGCAGTAATCATCGGCAAAAATTCTGTAGAAATGTATAATCCGAAAGTTGTGCGAGCAACAATGGGCTCGCTGTTTCATCTTCCTGTTGTAAGCGATATTGAATTGACGGCATTCATCACACAGAGTAAACAAGAACATTTCTCTGTGTATTCTGCCGAACTAGCCGGCAGTGAAGATATTCGACAGATTACTTTTGGAAAGAAGGCAATTATTGTTATCGGAAGTGAGTCGCACGGAGTTTCAAACGATGTTGCGTCTCTTGCCGACAAAAAAATTTCAATTCCGAAATTTGGAAGCGCAGAATCACTCAATGCCGCAATGGCGTGTGGTATTATCCTTTCACGAATACAATTACAATAGGAGAGGGTCGGAAAATTTTTTCGATTTCCCCGACTCTTTATACACATAATGATAACAGCAATTTCCGGCATAAAAGTCGGTCACTACACCGATGAAAAAAACATCACCGGTTGTACTGTCATCCTCTGTCCGCCGAAAACAATCGCCAGTTGTGATGTGCGCGGTAGTTCGCCCGGCTCTCGCGAACTTGCTCTGCTTGCGCCGGAAAAACAAATGCAGAACATCCATGCCATTGTGCTTGCGGGTGGCAGTGCATTCGGTCTCGGCGCGGCAAACGGCGTAATGAAATATCTCATTGAACATAACATCGGCTACAAAACGCCGTGGGCGAGAGTGCCGATTGTTCCCAGCGCAATCATTTTTGATTTGAATATTGGAAATTCAACAGCGTTTCCGACACTGGAACATGCCTATCACGCATGTGTGAATGCATCCACAACGTTTGAACAAGGGAGTGTTGGTGCGGGCACCGGAGCTGTGGTTGGCAAGTGGAATGGATTTGAGCATGCAATGAAAGGAGGGATCGGGAGTTCTTCCTTAAAAATCGGGAAAGTGATTGTCGGTGCACTTGCTGTTGTGAATGCCGTTGGCGATGTTGTGTCTAATGATGGAACGATTCTTGCAGGAGCAAGAAAACAGGGAAAATTTGTCGGAGCGGTGAATCGTCTTCAGCGTTTTACCGGCGAGCATTTACTTTCCCGCAACATGAATACGACGCTAGTGGTAGTGGCAACCAATGCATTGTTTAACAAAGTTGACACATACAGAATTGCCATGCGTGCACACGACGGAATGGCGCGGTCTATTGTACCATGTCATACGACGTTTGATGGTGATGTAACGTTTGCTCTCTCCTGCGGCAGTGTTTCTGCTCCGATTGATGTGGTTGCCGAAATGGGCGCCGAAGCAACGGCTGAAGCGATACGAAACGCCGTCAAGTTTGCACAAGGACGCGGCGGCATTCCGGGACTTGCCAAATAACCTTTGTATTTTCACCATTTAATTTCAATATTCATCAGTGTTGAAGCATTCAGCGAAACGTATCGTGAGTCTTCCCCGTGCGCTGTCGAAGTTAGGCTATGCCTCACGCCGCCAAGCTGAACGGTTGATTGTCGAAGGTATTGTATCGGTCAATG
>JBFMDF010000282.1:0-3553 GCA_040753935.1 Bacteroidota bacterium
GGTGCATGCGATACGGAAGAATGCTCTATCGGCATTTTACGACTTTGGATTTCCGACGACGAAACAGGAAGAATGGATATACACTAACGTTGCTCCCATTTCAAAAGCGGCATTCAAATATTCTGCTGCACCTGCTCATGTCGATACTGCACTGGTAAAAGCAGTACTGCTTCCGAATATAGATCAATGGGTCGTTACATTTGTCAACGGACACTTTGTGGCGGAGCAGTCGCAGTTAAACGGACTGTCCGATGGTGTTGTTGTAACAAATTTACTGTCGGCGTACACAACGCACGGCGCAGTACTCGAGGCGAATCTTTCTAAGTATGTGAAGCATCAAAAAAATTCCTTCACTGCATTAAATACGGCATTCATCAACGACGGTGTGTTTATCTACGTCCCTGCCGGTGTTGAAGTGCGCAAGCCGATACATCTTCTGTTTATTTCCACAGAAAGCGCAACGCCGATTGCTTCGCACATACGCAATTTAGTTGTGGTGGAAGAACGAGCCAAAGTTGATCTTGTGTTCAACTATCGTTCTGTAGGCAATCATGCCAATCTCACCAATGTTGTTACCGAAATTAGCGCAAAGAAAGAAAGCCGTGTAGAACTGGTCAAGGTACAACAAGAATGCGAAACGGCTTTTCACGTTGAGCATCTGCATACGCATCAGCACGAACGGAGCGATGTGCGGCTGTTTTCGTTGGCGCTGGGTAGCGCTATTTCGCGTAACGATATGAGTGTCATTATTGACGGAGAAATGGCGGAATGCAATTTGAACGGTTTGTACATTGTTGCAGGGGAGCAGTTAATTGATCATCACACATTCATGCATCACATTCATCCGAATTGTCCGAGTCATGAATTGTTCAAAGGCATTTTAATGGAGAAAGGGCGCGCCGTGTACAACGGAAAAGTGTATGTCAATGCTGAGGCGCAGAAGACAGATTCCAAACAAACCAACAGAAATTTGTTGCTGTCGGATGACGCGATTGTAGACACAAAACCGGAACTTGAAATTTTTGCCGATGATGTAAAGTGCACTCACGGCGCCGCGGTTGGCGGGATGAACGAATCGCATTCATTCTATCTGAAAACACGCGGCATCACAGAAGAATCGGCGAAAGGAATTCTCACTGTCGGTTTTGCCGCCGAAGCGACGGCAAAAATTGTGCACCCGGATATCCGTCGATATGTTGATACGGAAGTAGTTGAACATTTGCGTGAGAAACTTCATTCGGCAACATTGCCGGATATTGTGCACCTATAACTGGAATAAACAATTATCACACTGAGCGCCCGCCTGACGGACGGGCAGGTCCGTCTGCAACAACAAATGGCGGGCAGGCAGTCGAAGTGTGACATTGATACAATGGTTTCTATTTAACAGGGTGGTCAGCACTAATGACCAGCCGCTCTGTCTTATGAACACAATTGAAAAAGAAATAGTCCTAGACGTTGACGCTATACGAAAAGATTTTCCGATCCTCGCAAAGTCTGTACACGGCAAGCCGTTGGTGTATCTCGACAACGCCGCGACAACGCAAAAGCCTCAGTGTGTGCTCGACACGCTCATGAAGTATTACCGCGAACAGAATGCCAATATTCACCGCGGCGTTCATTTTCTGAGTGAAGTAGCAACGTTTGAATACGAAAAAGCCCGCGGCAAAGTGAAGAATTTTTTGAATGCTGCCGATAACAAAGAAATTATTTTTACTAAAGGAACCACCGACAGCATCAATTTGGTTGCGCACAGTTACGGAAAAACGTTCATCAATGCCGGTGATGAAGTCATTATTTCGGCGATGGAACACCATTCGAACATTGTTCCGTGGCAGTTGTTGTGCAAAGAACGCGGCGCGTTGTTAAAAGTGATCCCGATGAATGACGAAGGGGAACTTCTGCTCGATGAATTCGAAAAGATGTTGTCTCCTAAAACAAAAATAGTCGCTGTCGTGTATGTATCGAACTCGCTCGGCACAATCAATCCCATAAAAAAAATTATCGCTCTTTCGCATGCTAACCGTACCCCCGTCTTGATTGACGGCGCTCAGGCTGTTGCTCACATGAAAGTCGATGTGCGGGCATTGGACTGTGACTTCTTTGTTTTTTCGGGACACAAAATGTTTGGTCCGACAGGCATTGGCGTGTTGTATGGGAAACAGCAGTGGCTCGAACAGATGGTTCCGTATCAAGGTGGCGGAGATATGATTCGTTCTGTGACCTTTGAAAATACAACGTACAACGATCTCCCTTTTAAATTTGAAGCGGGAACGCCGAACATCGCCGGCGGTATAGGACTGGGTTCTGCGATTGATTACATCCAAAAAATCGGGTTGGAAGTAATCACCGATTATGAGCAGGAATTGTTGCACTATGCAACCGAAGCGATACAATCAATTCCGGGATTAACGATGATCGGAAGAGCGAAAGAAAAAGCAAGCGTTATTTCGTTTATCCTCGATACTGCTCATCCGCATGACATCGGAACAATTATTGACCGGGAAGGAATTGCGATTCGCACCGGACATCATTGCACGCAGCCGGTGATGCAGCGATTCGGTATTCCGGCGACTGCACGCGCTTCGCTCTCGATGTACAATACGAAAGAAGAAATTGATACACTCGTCCGCGGCATCTACAAAGTGAAGGAGATTTTCGGATGAGTGAAGTAAACGAACTGTATCAGCAGTTGATTCTTGAACATAACAAGTCGCCGAGAAATTTTAAACAGATTGATAATGCAACGCACGATGCTGACGGCTACAATCCGTTGTGCGGCGATCATTACCATGTGTGGTTGAAAGTGGAAGGAGACCGCATTGTGGATATCGGTTTTCAGGGCAACGGTTGTGCGATTTCAAAATCTTCTGCGTCAATGATGACCGCGGCGGTAAAAGGTGCAACAATTACACAGGCAAAGGAACTCTTTGAGAAATTTCATTCGTTGATTACTACGAACATTGATGAAGAGATTCCCGAAGAAAAACTGGAAGAACTTGGAAGTCTGGGCTCGTTGGTGGGAGTGCGTGAATTTCCGGCACGGATTAAGTGCGCCAGTCTGGCGTGGCATACGTTAAACGCTGCGCTCAACAGTCCGGGGAAAACCGTATCCACCGAGCAATAAATTATTATTAACAGATGGTACGCATTGACGAAGTCACTTCGTTGAGCGGCTCGTGGAACGTAATATCAGTTATTTAGTTACCATAGGTTAAAAGATGGAAACAAATCATTTACCGCAATCAAAAGGGCAGGACGAGATCAGCACGCTCGAAAAAATGATAATCAAAGAGCAGGTGACTGAACAGATACGGACAGTGTATGATCCTGAGATTCCCGTCAATATCTACGAACTGGGAATGGTGTACGACATCAACGTTCACGACGACGGTGTTGTTGATATTACAATGACGTTGACTTCTCCATCATGTCCCGCAGCGCAAATTATTCCGCTCGAAGTAAAACAAAAAACAGAATCAGTGAAAGGCGTAAAACAAGCAAACGTGAATATCGTTTGGGAACCGCGCTGGGATCCGAGCATGATGTCTGA
>JBFMDF010000283.1:0-3541 GCA_040753935.1 Bacteroidota bacterium
TACTTCAAAAAATTGTTTTCCAAAAAATTTCTACTATCTTGCGCTATGCTACTCCTACCAAAACTCAACTCCGTTCCTCTGCCTAATTTTAACTATTTTGGGTTACATTTTATTTTGAGGCAACTAGAGATTCGTCAACTTTCGATTTCTTCTACAGCACGTGTGGTCTGCTTATTGTACTCTTTTTTTCAATCCGCGCAGTATTGCTTCGACGAACTCTTTGTTTTTGTCGCTTACTTTGACGGTAACGTGAATACCGTCTTCTTGATGTATTTGTTCAACAACTTCGGAGGTTTCATGAATTTTCGAAATAAGTTTGTATTGCGTATGCGGAACTACGAACGATACCTGTGTGAACGACTGGTGAATAATTTTTGAGAGTGTTTCTTTAAGCCCGAGAATGTTGATGCCGCGGCTTGCAGAGATGACAACGGAGGGAGTGTACCGTTGTTGCAATTCTCTGATGATAGTTCGGTCGTCAACAATATCAATTTTGTTGAAGACATACAGTGTCGGAGTATTACCCGCGCCAAGGTCGGCTATTGTATTTCTCACCACTTCGATTTGTTCATCCATGTGCGGGTGGGATACATCAATCACATGGAGAAGAATGTCTGCTTCGGTAATTTCTTCCAGTGTGCTTTTAAACGATGCCACTAAATGATGCGGAAGTTTTCGGATAAACCCGACGGTGTCGGTCATCAACACTTTTGTAGCGGAATCGAGTTCGACAAGACGGGTCGTTGCATCGAGCGTGGCAAAGAGTCTGTTCTCAACGAAAACTTCAGAATGTGAAAGGGTGTTCAGAAGGGTAGATTTCCCCGCATTCGTGTAGCCGACGATTGAAATATTGTAGTACTCTTTTCTTCCTTTTCGCTGTGTTGCTCTCTGTGTCGAAATTTTTTCCAGCCGTTCTTTTAAAGTGGCGATGCGCTCTTTGATCATGCGTCGGTCAGTCTCTATCTGTGTTTCTCCCGGTCCACGCGTACCGATACCGCCGTACTGTTTTGAAAGATGTGTCCATAGACGAGTGAGTCGCGGCAGCATGTATTGCAGTTGCGCAAGTTCCACCTGAGTTTTTGCCTCCATTGTCCTCGCGCGCGAGGCAAAGATGTCTAAAATTAAACCGCTGCGGTCAACTATTTTTCTGTTTATCACACGTTCAAGGTTTCGCACCTGTGCCGGCGATAGGTCATCGTCGAAAATGACGAGTGAGATATCGTCGTCTTCCGCAAGTTGTGCAATCTGTTCTACTTTTCCTTTTCCGATGTAAAAAGTTGGGTCAATGCGCTCTTTGGTCTGGAGAATTTTGTGTACAATATCGGCGCCGGCGGTATCGGCAAGTAGTGTTAATTCATCAAGGTACTCTTCCGCTTGTTTTTTTCGAGTAAAACCCGCCGCCACGGCAACTGCAATAGCGCGTTCGCGTTTGTCTTTTACCAACTCAATCATTGTTCCTTTTTTCCCGAGCAATAACCATTTCTAGTACCGCACATAGTACTGCGAGCAACACAAAGTATTTCCACAACTCGATACCGAATCTGCTTTGCAACACGACATCTTGCAGAGGGGTGTGTGGTGCAAGAAGGGTAATAGCATTCGGCGCTATGCCGTACAATGTTAACAGCGAATGAATCTCGGTTTCTGTCGCACGGGTTCCATCTGATTCGTCAGGGTTGATATTTGCTGCGAATGCCATTACCGTTTCGCGTTGTGCTATAACAGAGTAGTGTCCGACATTCAGTAACGGCTCTGCAACGAACACTGTTCTTAATGTGGCGTTTTCCGTAACCTTTGAATATGATTGCAGCGGCGACATTCGCTGTTCAGGATCGGCTAATTGAAGATGACGCACCGCGCCCTCTTTGAATTTCTTCATTTGAGCCGAAGAAAATTCAATCGGTTCGCCCGGAAAGTACTCTGTGTTGAGCGTGACCAGTTGAATTTGTGATGCCAAGTAGATGATGGATTGATTCAACAGGGGGACGAAAATTCCTTTCAGCGGAAAATTTGACCAACCGGTTGATGCCGGCACTGCATATCCCAGCACTTTACCCTTGCCGTATTCAGTCAGCCATACAAAGGGGGCGTTGTTCGACAGGGTAATAATTGGGCGCGCACTTTTTGATAGAGGGAATGTGAGCGAACGGAAAACATCGGGAGATTCGATACTTCGCTTTGTCGAAATGTCCGGCTCAAACATTCCGGAAAAAATTGGAAATTCCAAATCAACCTTGTCGAAGTGAGAACCGTACGGCTGTGAAGATGATAGTTGAACCTTGTCCAACCCGATTACGCGCAGATAGTCATACGCAACAAACTGCGAATCAGACGAGGGGAAAAAGATCAATGCGCCGCCGCGTGAAATAAATTGGTGCAGGAGTTCTTGCTGAGATGGAGCGATTGTTTTCACCCCCGCGAGAACGAGGACATCACTGCTGCTCAAGACGGTTGTTGAAAGTTGTGATGGGGCAATTTGTTTTGTTGACACAAATGACGAGACGGTGTTGGTTACTTCCAACGCGGTGGCGATATACGGTATCTGTGATTGATCTTGAGTAACTACCGTGACAGAAATTTGTTCAGGAATATAGACGGAAAAGTATCGCTTGTTATCCGCTTCAAACTCGTCATCTTCAAGTTCTATAACACCGGTGATGAATCCGGGGCGCGACGGAGTAAACGTAAAATTCAGCGTTCCCTGTTCACCGCCGTTGAGTGAAATGTTCTTCTGCATTACCGTGGTGCCGTTGACGGACATGCTGGCAAGGTAATGTTCTTTGCGTGTTGTTCCATAATTTTTTACGACTGCCGACACTGTAACCGGCTTTTGTACTTGAAGCAGTGTGGGGGGAATGGTGATGCGTTCAATACCGACATTCTCCGATGGCGAAGCGCCGATAGTGAAATAGAAGAACTTCACCAACGGTTCAAATAACCGTTCGTGCGACATTTTGGTAGGTTCCGAAGAACGTAGTGTTGTTAACTGACCATCGGTAAGAATATAAACTTCTTTGTTGAAATTTTTTGATTGTTGCAGCAGTGTGGATGCCGTACGCAGTGCATCGTCGATTGTTCGGTGTACTACACTGAGTGCGGTTTCATTAATCAGCGATTGAAGTTTTTGTTTGTCGTGCGATAACGTTTGCATCGTTGCAGATGGTACATCCGAAAGACGGAGAATAGCAGCATCATCCCCTTCCTGCATCAGCGAAATAATTTGCTGTGCCTTTTCTTTTGCCTGGTCGAGGTATGTGCCTTGTTTATCGTGCAAGGTCATGCTGGCAGTGTTGTCAAGAATAATCAACAGCGATGTTTTTGCGTGTGAACCAAGGGTACTAAAATTTCCTTTCAACACCGGTCGGGAAAAGGCAAGGACGAGAAAAATAATAACCAGCGTTCGCAGTACCAGCAACAGCCATTGACGGATGGCAATGGTCCGCATTTTGTTTTTCTGGAGTTCTTTCAGGAATGCCAGTGTGCTAAACTCAATGGTGCGGAGTTTGCGCTTATTTAATAAATGAATGAGAATCGGAATTCC
>JBFMDF010000284.1:0-3538 GCA_040753935.1 Bacteroidota bacterium
TTCTTTCTCGAAGCATTCGGTAATACCGGTTAACGGTGTTGCGATTTATTGTCAGCAAACGTGATGTTTGCACTGCTGTCAACTCATTGGAAAAGCAGAAAATAATTTTTCTCTGCTTGTATTTACTTAACTTATTCTGTGGCATTGACTTGCAAGATTTTTTACTACTCTCTGCTAGTCAAGCCCCTTGAATTAATATCCGTTCGGACTTCTTCATTTTAAATCATATTTGTACTTCAATTGCCTCATGTATACTTTTGCGCTTTCCTCGCTGGTAAACCATTTCGTCATTATCTTCTTTTTGAAGAGAAATCCCTGTCTATAAACATTGATGATCCACGTGGTCGGATCGCTCTTTTCGTGTATAATTTTTACTGAATATTTTTCCATGTTGATTACCTCTGCAATAATATACTCAATTAAAACACTAGTCGCTCGGCTTCTTTCTTTGAAGCCCGCTCTTTTTTTCATAACTTTGTCTGATGAATAAAAAAATCGAACAACTGAGAGCAATCTTCGAAACAAAGAAAACCTTTGTCCTCACAACTCATATCAATCCTGATGCCGATGCACTGGGAAGCGAAGTGGCACTGGCACGATATCTTCATGATAGAGGAAAAATTGTTCATGTGCTGAACCACAGTCAAACACCTGAGAATCTTCTCTTCCTGAACGAGGTCTTTCCCATTACACACTATCAAGTTGAAAAACATGCGCAGTTGATCATTACTTCCGACTGTTTTATTGTTTTGGATACAAATGCTGTCTCACGTTTTAAAGGGCTGCAACAGGCATTTGAGCAATCCAAAGCATACAAAATTATCATTGACCATCACCTTGATCACGAACATTTTGCCGACCTCGAAATAATCGACTCACATGTTCCGGCAACTTCTGAATTATTGTATCTTATTCTCCATTCGATCGATGAAAAGGGAATTACTAAAGAGATTGCCGATGCCCTGTATGCCGGTATTGTGACCGACACCGGTTCATTCCGCTTCCCGCAAACAGACCCTGAAACACACATCATTACCGCCGATCTTTTGAAGCGAGGCGTGCAGCCGTACGATATCTTTCAGAAAATCTATGAAAGCGGACCAATCAACAAATTGCATTTGCTGGGAAAGGCGTTAACCTCAATCGGTCTGTATCATGATGGAAAAGTGGCGGTGATGACTCTCCCCCGTTCAATTTTTGAAGAAACAAAAACGGTTGAATCGGATGTCGATAATCTAACACAGTATGTCTTAAGCATCGGCGGTGTTGTCATCGGAATTGTGGTGATGGAATTAGAGCAAGGAGTGAAACTGAGTTTCCGGTCGAAGGGAGATATTCCGATCAATGAACTGGCAAAACAGTTCAACGGCGGAGGACATAAAAATGCCGCCGGTGCAAGAGTGAAAGAAACAACACTGCAATCCATCATCCCGGTTGTTCTGGAAAAGACAAAACAATTCTTGAAGTGAATAAAGGAGTATCATGAAACTTTCTGTTTCGACAAAAACCATCCATTCGGATTTGGCAGTATTCTTCATCTTTCAAGATGAGAAACGTTTCACCGCCACAATAAAAAAATTAAAAACCGAATTCTCCGACACCCCATTCGATGTGGCAGCCACAAAGGAATTCACCGGCAAAGAAGGAGAATCCGTTCTCCTCTACACCAACAACAAGAAATTCGCACGTTTACTGCTTATCGGACTGGGTGAAAGCGAGAAATTCACGGTTGAAAAATTGAGGCGTGCAACAGCCCGCGCTGCCAAAAAAGGGAGAGCATTAAAAATAGAATCAGTCGTATTCAATGCACCGGATGATATTAAAGAATCATCTCACGAAATCGCCGGTGCGATGAGTGAGGCATTACTTCTTTCACTCTATAAGTTTGATAAGTATATCTCCGACAACGAAAATAGATCTAAGATCAAAAGTATCACTATCATACCTGCCGCTGCAAATGAACTGAAAGAATTTGAACAGGGGGTTCGTATCGGCGAAACAGTTGCCGAAGGCACAATCCATGCCCGCAATCTTGCCAACGCACCGGGAAACGAAATCTACCCTGAAACACTTGCGAAAAATGCTCAAGCACTCGGACGAAAACACGGTTTTTCCGTAATCGTCTTCGACAAGAAGAAAATCCAATCTCTCGGCATGGGAGGCATTATCGGCGTCAGCAAAGGAAGCGTAAATGATCCCCGCTTCATCATCATGGAATATGGAAAGCAATTCAAGAAACAAGGGACAGTCGTTCTTGTAGGAAAGGGAGTCACATTCGATACGGGAGGAATTTCAATCAAGCCCGCGGCAAGTATGGCGGAGATGAAAATGGATATGAGCGGCGCGGCGGCGGTAATCGGAACATTTCATGCGATTTCAAAATTAAAAATAAAACGTCATGTCATCGGTTTAATTCCGTCCGTCGAAAACATGCCGAGCGGTACGGCGTTCAAACCGGGAGACATTATCCGTCATTACAATGGAAAGACTTCCGAAGTGGATAATACTGATGCAGAAGGCAGATTGATTCTTGCCGATGCTCTCTCATATGCTTCTCAATACAAACCGGACGTTGTGATCGATCTTGCAACACTCACCGGCGCGGTCGTTGTTGCACTCGGTCAATATGCAACCGGCATGATGGGAAATGATCAGACAACAATGGATGCATTGAAAGAAGCCGGCGAAAAAACATACGAGCGAGTGTGGCAGCTCCCGCTGTTTGACGAGTATGAGAAACAGATCAAGAGCGATGTGGCAGATGTAAAGAATGTCGGCGGACGCTGGGCTGGTTCCATCACTGCGGGATGGTTTCTGAAAAAATTCATCGGCGATTACAAATGGGTGCATCTCGATATTGCAGGGACAGCAATTTTGGAGTCGGATCAAGAGTATGCACCCAAAGGGGGTTCGGGAGTGGGGGTACGTTTGCTGGTAGAATTTTTAACCCGGTGGAAACTTTCTTAACAATCGTGGATTGATTTTCCGATGCAAAACCAAACACTATACTCAAAGTTTGAATCAGAGGTGATCGTTCGTCCGGATGATATTGATATGAACAATCATGTCCATAATTCGAAATATTTCGATTATGTTCTTGCCGCGCGGTACGACCAAATGTTGCGTTGTTACAAGATGCCGATGGAAGAATTCGTTACCCGCGGGTTTGGCTGGGTCGTCAGCGGCTGCACGATGCATTTTAAGCGTCCGATGAATCTGGGTGACATTGCAATTGTCAAAGCTCAGATCAAAGAGATGAAACTTAATGGGGTCGATGTGGTGTTTGAAATACTGAGGAAAGAAACAGGTAAGATTTGCGTTGACGGTTTGTTCGAATACACGATGATAAACCTTCGAACCCAACGGGCAGAAAAAATTCCTCAGGATATTATCGATAAATACAGTATCTAACGGTTATGTGACAAATGAAAGGGAGCCACCTAATTTCCTGGTTTTGGGGTTTAGTGTAAAATTAAGTTCTTTGACAATAATAGATTGTTGATCAGATTCATAAAGCACGGTGAGCATGTCTCGGTTG
>JBFMDF010000285.1:0-3534 GCA_040753935.1 Bacteroidota bacterium
TTTATCAACTCTTCGGTCGGAAAAAAAATTTTAATGAGTCTGACCGGTCTTTTTCTCTGCACTTTTCTTATTGAACACCTCGCCGGCAATCTACTGTTGCTGAAAAGCGACGGCGGCCAATCATTCGATGCCTACGCTCATTTTATGGGAGGAAATCCGATAGTACGAACATTGGAAGTAGGTTTGTTGGCAATTGTTCTCATTCACATTGTCAACGGAACGCGCATCTGGCTTTCCAATCGTCGGGCTAGAAACAAGAGATATGAATTGTACAAACTGCGCGACAACACAACGCTTCCTGCGCGGATGATGTCCCTTTCCGCCGCACTGGTGTTGTTATTTTTGGTGGTTCATTTAAGCAAGTTTTGGGTTCCGGCGCGGTTTCTTAATGAACAATCGCTTGCCTCGCTTGTCTATGCCACGTTCCGAGAGCCATTCTATGTTGTTTTCTACATTGCCGCCTTGATTATTCTCAGTTACCATTTGCGTCACGGATTTCAATCGGCATTTCAAACTCTCGGCTTGAGAACGAAGAGGTACATCGGTTTGATTGAATTTATTGCGGTGCTGTTCTGGCTGGTCATTCCGATTGGTTTTGCCATCATCCCGCTCTACATCTATTTCTACGGTGGAAGCGCAATGGCAATGATGAAGTAGGTAGATGCATTCATGAATCAAGAGAACACACCTTGTATCATGAAACCTGAAACTTAACTTACATTTTGAGATTACTATGACGCTGAATTCAAAAATTCCCGAAGGTCCAATAGAAAAGAAGTGGTCGAATCACAAATTTCAGATGAAACTTGTGAACCCTGCCAACCGGCGAAAGTACAAAATCATCGTTGTTGGTACCGGACTGGCAGGATCATCCGTTGCGGCGAGTCTGGGTGAACTTGGCTACAACGTGCTTGCTTTTTCGTACCACGAATCTCCCCGCCGCGCTCACAGCATTGCCGCCCAAGGAGGAATCAATGCTCCCAAAAATTACTCCAACGACGGAGACAGCGTGTATCGCTTGTTCTATGATACATTGAAAGGAGGCGACTACCGTGCGCGTGAAGCCAATGTCTATCGTTTGGCAGAAGTGAGTGGCAATATCATCGATCAATGTGTGGCGCAGGGGGTTCCTTTTGCTCGCGATTATGCGGGATATTTAGACAACCGTTCCTTTGGCGGCGCGCAGGTGGCGCGGACATTTTATGCGCGGGGACAAACCGGTCAACAACTGCTCCTCGGTGCCTATTCGGCGTTAATGCGGCAGGTTGATGCCGGAACGGTAAAGTTTTTCGAGCGGCGCGAAATGCTCGATCTAGTGGTGATTGATGGAAAAGCACGAGGCATCGTCGTCCGCAATTTGTTGAACGGAAAATTAGAATTATACGCGGCGGACGTTGTTGTTCTGGCGACGGGCGGATATGCCAATGTGTTTTATCTTTCCACCAACGCAAAGGCAAGCAACGCAACAGCAATTTGGAGAGCGCACAAACGGGGCGCGTTCTTCGGTAATCCGTGTTACACGCAAATTCATCCGACGTGCATTCCGGTTACCGGTGATCACCAATCTAAGTTGACCTTGATGAGTGAAAGTTTGCGCAACGACGGACGAGTATGGGTGCCGAAGAAAAAAGGAGACACGCGCGATCCAAAAGATATTCCCGAAAATGAACGGGACTACTATCTCGAACGACTCTATCCGTCGTTCGGCAATCTGGTTCCGCGTGATGTTGCTTCGCGCAGAGCCAAAGAGATGTGCGATAACGGCTACGGCGTTGGTCCGTCGAAGATGGCGGTCTATCTCGATTTTGCCGATGCCATTAAGCGAATGGGACGTGAAAAGATTTTTGAAAAGTACGGCAACTTGCTCGATATGTATAAACAAATCACCGGCGAAGATCCGTACGAAACGCCAATGCGTATTTACCCCGCCGTGCATTATACGATGGGAGGGTTGTGGGTGGATTACAATTTGATGAGTACAATTCCCGGTTTGTTCGTGCTGGGCGAAGCGAATTTTTCCGATCACGGGGCAAATCGACTTGGCGCCAGCGCGTTGATGCAAGGACTTGCCGACGGTTACTTCATTGCGCCATACACGATCAGTGATTATCTGGCAAGCAACAAATTGTCCCCGGTGTCAACCGATGCGGCAGAATTTAAAGACAGTGAAACTTCCATTGCCGCCGCCATTAACAAATTGCTGAGTATCGATGGCAAGAAAACGGTTGACGAATTCCATCGTGAGTTTGGCAAAATCATGTGGGATTATGTCGGTATGGCGCGCAGCAGGGAAGGATTGAAGAAAGCGCTCGACCTCATTCCTAAAATTCGCGCGGAATTTTGGAAGAATGTGAAAATCACCGGTAATGCGCACGAAATCAATGCTGAATTAGAAAAAGCACAGCGTGTTGCCGACTTTATGGAACTCGGCGAATTGATAGCAATTGATGCTCTCCATCGCGAAGAATCATGCGGCGGACATTTTCGCGAAGAGTATCAGACCGAAGATGGAGAGGCAAAACGAAACGACAAGAAATTCTCTTACGTCGCCGCGTGGGAACATAAGGGACGAGGTCAAAAGCCCGTGTTGCATAAAGAAGCATTGAAATTCGAATACGTTAAACCATCTCAACGAAGTTACAAATAATGAGCAGCAGTCCGGCGTTAACGCCGAACCGCCAATGGATTATCAAGGAGCAAGAATGAAAATTTATTTAAAAGTCTGGCGTCAGAAAGATCAACACGATGAAGGACGATTTGTTGACTATGTGGCAGACAACATTTCTCCCGATATGTCATTTCTGGAAATGCTCGATGTCGTCAACATCAAGCTTGTTAAAAACGGCGAAACGCCGATTGCCTTCGACCATGATTGTCGTGAAGGCATTTGCGGCAGTTGCGGTATGATGATCAACGGACGGGCGCATGGTCCGGGACGCGGAATTGCCACCTGTCAATTGCACATGCGCAGTTTCAACGACGGCGACACGATTGTGATTGAGCCGTGGCGTGCAAAGGCATTTCCTGTGTTGAAAGATTTAATGGTTGACCGCACCGCCTTCGACCGGATTATGCAGGCGGGGGGGTACACTTCTGCAAAAACCGGCGGTGTGCCAGACGGCAACGCCATTCTTATTCCCAAACCTATTGCTGATGAAGCGTTCGATGCGGCGGCGTGTATCGGTTGCGGTGCATGCGTTGCTGCATGCCCGAATTCATCTGCGATGCTGTTTGTTTCCGCGAAAGTATCGCAATTAGCGTTGTTGCCGCAAGGGCAGGCTGAGCGAAGATCACGCGTACTGCGAATGATTGCACAAATGGATGAAGAGAAGTTCGGCGCCTGTTCCAATACGTACGCTTGCGAAGCCGAATGCCCGAAACAGATTTCTGTAACTCACATTGCACGGCTCAACAGAGAATTTGTTGCGGCGCAGGTGTAAGAGAGTTACGCGCACTACCAGTGCAATAGGAACTAACCGCCGACTTCCGTCATTTGCTCGAATTACCATTTATACCTGAAAACACTTATGCTCC
>JBFMDF010000286.1:0-3529 GCA_040753935.1 Bacteroidota bacterium
AATACCAATTTCAAAAAAAATCGTTGTGAAGTTTTTTACGGTCGTTTGACACAGTTACAATTTCCATGCCCATCCCATTAACTCTGTGGAGATACCAATGAAAGAATTTGATGAATTTGTTTCTATTATGAAACGCCTGCGGAAGGAATGCCCGTGGGATAAAGAACAAACACACGAATCACTGAAAAAACATTTCGTCGAAGAAGCGTATGAAGCACTCGATGCCATCGACAGAAAAAATTTTAACGACCTACGCGGCGAACTCGGCGATGTAGCGCTTCAGGTGGTGTTTCATTCGATTATTGCAGAAGAAGAAAATGCATTCACTCTCGAGGATGTTTTTACTGAAATCAACGAGAAACTCATTCGCCGACACCCGCACGTTTTTGGAACGACGGTCGTCAATTCAAGCCACGAACAATCAGCGCTATGGGACTCCATAAAACTGCAGGAAGGAAGAAATTCCGTTCTCGACGGCATTCCGCAATCACTACCGGCGTTGATGAAAGCAGAAAAAGTGCAGAGAAAAGCATCAAAAGTAGGTTTCGACTGGCCGACCAAAGAAGAAGTATGGAAGAAAGTTGAAGAAGAGATCAACGAATTACACTCCGCTGTTGCTTCAAACAACCACGATGAAGTCAACAAAGAATTCGGCGATCTTCTCTTTTCGCTCGTGAACTATGCTCGATTTATTAATGTGCATCCCGAAGAGGCACTGCAGGCAACGGTAAAAAAGTTCACTGTACGATTTCAGTATATTGAAGAACAGTTAAAAGAACAGGGAAAGGATATTCACCAAACAAGTTTGAAAGAGATGGACAAGTTGTGGGAGGAATCAAAAAGTCAGAAGGATGCGAAGCATTCTTTGAATTCTTAAATAAGTCTGTTGTGGTGAGCCCGCCTGAAAGATGCAGTCGGGCAGGCCCGCCTGAAAGACGAAGTCGTGCAAGCGTAGTCGAACCACGATGATTACCTATAATGTCACACCGAGCGTAGTCGAGGTGTGACAACACCTGATGACAAAACAATTTTCAGATGTTTCCAGAAAAGACTTCCGACATCTATTCACTCATCATTCCCCACCACCACCATCCATGGACGCACACGCCACTGTTTCACCAATCCATTCAGGACATAAGGATCATGCCTTGCAAAGTTTTCTGCAGCAGAAGAATCGGTAGAACGAAAAACAAACAGCACTTGATCGGCTGGCTCGGCAAAAGCTCCGGCAAGAAGTAATTCTCCCCGCTCATGCGCTTCACGCGCCAGTTGCAAATGCTCAGCGCGATATTGCGTGCGGCGCGTGAGGTAATCATCAACAACATCATAAATCAAGGTGTAGTAGTTCATTGGTAATTCCCTGTTGTATCAGTTCAAAACAGTAGCGCGTCTATCTGCATCATTTACGCAATCATTTTTTACCGTTTTCTCGTTCACCGTATTTACCGTACGCGTCAATAATTTCTTTTACAAGGCGGTGTCGGACAACATCGTTGTTGTTGAAGTAAACAAATTCAATCCCTTCAATCTCCTTCAACACTTCCTGAATTTGCACAAGCCCGGATGTTGAATTGGAGGGTAAATCAATCTGCGTAATATCGCCGGTGACAATTGCTTTTGAGTTGTGCCCGAGCCGTGTTAAAAACATCTTCATCTGCATCGCGGTAGCATTCTGGGCTTCATCGAGAATGACAAAGGCATTATGCAACGTCCGCCCGCGCATGTACGCCAGCGGCACAATTTCGATGATGCGGCGTTCGAGATACGTTTTCAATTTTTCACTCGGCAACATATCATCCAACGCATCGTACAACGGACGCAGGTACGGATCGACTTTTGCCGCCATATCGCCGGGAAGAAACCCGAGCGACTCACCCGCTTCCACCGCCGGACGTGCCAATACGATTTTGCTGACTTCATTGTTCTTCAAACCGGCAACAGCCATTGCCACAGCAAGATATGTTTTACCGGTACCGGCCGGTCCAATAGCAAAGACAATATCATTTCGCTGTGCGGCATCAAGATACACCCGCTGTGTAGGAGTTTTTGCTTTGATGATGGAATTTTTCGTAAAGAGAATCGCAACTTCCCCGCTTTCTTTTATTTTTGCTGCGTCAATTTTCGTCGGTGACATATCAATCACCAAATCAAGCACTGTGTTGACATCGTTAGCGGTGAGTGAGCCGTTTTTGTTGAGAAGAAATTGTAATTCGTTGAAGACGCGTTCCAACTGTTGAAGTTCTTCCGGTTCTCCTTTCAGCGTCAGTTGACTGCCGCGGGCGGTAATGGTAGCATCGAATCGTTGTTCGATGAGATGCAGGTGTGAATCATTGTAGCCGAGCAACGACAGCGCATCGGCTCCCTTCAGTGTAATCTTCTTTTCGATGGTTTGACGACCTCCTTTTTTCTTTAAAAATACAAATTTTCGATTTTTAAAAACAGTCCTTCAGGAGGATGCATTCTGCTTTGCCGTTGTTCATAGAGATGGAAACAACGTCAAAGCGGCACTCCACATTATTCAAATTCTTCAGCATCACGTATCCTTCCGCGGTTCTCCTTAAGATTTCCTGCTTTTTCACTGTCACTGCCTCCTCTGGCGCTCCGAATCGGGTGGACCGCCTTGTTTTCACTTCAACAAAAACGAGTGTTTCCCCATCTTTCGCTATAATATCCACTTCGCCATGTTGATAATAAAAATTTTTTTCAAGAATGAGGTAGCCGTTGTTCACCAAAAATTGTTCCGCTATCTCTTCACCGATACTGCCGATATTTCTTTTCGACCTGCGCCCGTTCACTTCTGCTCCAACATTTCTACATGAAAAGATTTCCGATGAATGGGAGAATATCCGTACGTTCGAATTGCCTCAATGTGTGCTTTGGTACCGTATCCTTTATGTTGCGCAAAGCCGTACTGAGGAAACAGTTCGTGCCATTCTCTCATCAGCGCATCCCGTGTCACTTTGGCAACAATCGATGCTGACGCAATGGAATGCGACAGTGTATCCCCTTTGACGATATTTTCAACAGGATAGCGTTCATGACGAAAAAAATTTCCGTCAACCAACAGTTGTTCTGGCTTGATGTTGAGATTATCTAATGCTTTGTTCATTGCAAGAAACGATGCCTGCAAAATGTTAATGCGATCAATCACCTCGTGGCTCACAACACCGATGCCTACCGACAGTGCCCGCTCGTAAATTTGATGGAAGAGTTTTTCCCGTTTTTTCTCTGTTAATTTTTTGGAATCGTTCACCCCTTCAATCAGCACTTCCGGCTCGAAAATTACAGCCGCAGCAACCACAGGTCCGGCAAGCGGTCCTCTGCCCGCTTCATCAACGCCGGCAACGTAGCGAATACCTTGCTGCCAGTATTTCTGTTCAAAGCGAAGAAGGTGGTACATTGACTACTTCGATATCCTTTTCATCCGAGATAAATTGCCACAAGTCCGACAAGCATGTCCCATTTAAGAATTGTGCTCAACTCTCCAAGATTTTTTGTTGATTGATCTTTCCACAATGAATACACGGTG
>JBFMDF010000287.1:0-3523 GCA_040753935.1 Bacteroidota bacterium
CTGGATCGTACCCACTTCAATTTGCGTCTGTTCAAAAAGAGTTTCAAGCAGAGGAATTGTCAAATACACCGAGGCACCGCTGAACAACGAAAACAGTAGTGTACAGAGCATCGAAAGAACAATGGTACGCCAGTATGGTTTGACAAACGAGAGAATGCGAAAGAAAATAGTCATGGTAATCTTGTGTCTAATGTTTGAACACAGAGAGTTCCTCATCGGTTATCGGCGGCAATGGCATCTGACGTGCTTCTGCAGTTTGGTATTCCCACCCTTTGGCATACGTAGCCAGCACATTCAACGCCGAAAAGGAAGCAAGGAAAAATCCATGCATTCCATCCCGGTAGCCGCGAAGCGAAACAAACATTCGAAGAAATGAAGAAAGTGGATTCAGAAAAAAATGATACCAACGCACAATCTTACCGTTAACAAATCTATTAGAAACATCAAGCGAAGAGTAATGATTCATTTTTTCAAGGTATTGATGAAGCGAGGTGTAGGTGTAATGATGAATTGGCGAATGCAGTCTGCCCACCTTTCCCTCCACTTCAAAACCTTCATGCACAGGACGGTAATTCATTCGAGTTTTTGATTTTCTGAAGAGACGGAGTTGGTAGCCGGGATACCAACCGCCGTGCTGAATCCATTTGCCGAGAAAATAACTTTTGCGCGGAATTTCGTAGCCGTTGATTTCACCGTTACGCTCAAGGAGAGAAGAAATTTCTGCTCTTAATTCCTTCGATACTTCTTCATCCGCGTCCAGCGAAAGCACCCACTCGCACGATGCCTGAAGCATGGCGAATTCTTTCTGCATCGCAAATCCTTCCCACCGGCGCTGAAGGAGACGAGCTCCGATAGTTCTTACGATGTCGCACGTTCGATCTGTGCTGAACGCATCAACCACAATAATTTCATCAGCCCAAAGCACGCTTTTCAGGCAGCGTTCAATGTTTGCCTCTTCATTCTTGGTGATGATCGTAACTGAAATCATGCCGGTGCAGTTCGGTTAATTTGCCACTAAATTTACAAGTTTATTCTTGACTATAATTTCTTTGATAATTTTTTTGCCGTTCAAGTGTGCTTGCACATTTGCTTCAGCAAGGGCTAACGCTTTTAGTTCATGTTCCGGGGTATCCAGCGGAGCTTGAAACCGCGCTCTGATTTTCCCATTCACTTGCGCGACTATTTCAACAGTGTTCATCACCGTCAGTGATTCATTGTACGTCGGCCAGGTAGCCGAGGTAAAGATGGATGCGGTATGTCCGAGTCGGCTCCATAACTCTTCGGCAAGATGCGGTGCGAAAGGAGAAAGAACAATGATAAACTGCTCCATCAATTGTTTGGGAAGCGATTCTTGTTTGTTTGCTTCATTGACGAAAATCATCATCTGAGAAATGGCGGTGTTGAACCGTAATGCCGGAATATCCTCCGTTACTTTCTTCAACGTTTGATGATAGACGCGTAAAAAATCGCGTGATGGTTCCCCGTCGGTAAACAGTGGATTCAGGCGATCATCATCGGTGATGTACAAACGCCATACTCTATTCAAGAAACGGTACACACCTTCAACGCCTTTGGTGCTCCACGGCTTCATTTCTTCCAGCGGTCCCATAAACATCTCAAAAAGCCGGAGCGAATCAGCCCCGTACTCTTTCACGACATCATCCGGATTAACAACGTTGCCAAGCGACTTGGACATCTTTTTGTTATTTTCGCCAAGAATTGTTCCCTGATGGCGCAGTTTCATGAACGGTTCCGGTGTTGTAACATATCCAAGATCGAAAAGCACTTTGTGCCAAAAGCGTGCATACAGCAAATGAAGCACTGCATGTTCTGCCCCACCGATGTACAAATCAACCGGGAGCCAGTATCGTTGTTTTTCAAGATCACAAAAGATGGAGTCGTTGTGCGGATCAAGATAGCGTAGATAGTACCAGCAACTTCCGGCCCACTGGGGCATGGTGTTTGTTTCGCGTCTGCCTTTTTTCCCGGTTTTCGGATCAACAACATTCACCCACTCTGTTGCCAGTGCCAGCGGAGATTCTGTTGTTCCGCTCGGCTGAAATTTTTCGAGAGGAGGAAGAACTAACGGTAACTCATTTTCATCGACACAACTCATCGTTCCATCGTCCCAATGGATGATCGGGATTGGCTCTCCCCAATACCGTTGACGCGAAAAAAGCCAGTCACGAAGTTTGTAATTAACTTTTTTTCTGCCGATTCCTTTTGCTTCGAACCACGAAACAATGGTTGTAAACGCTTTGTCATACGCCAATCCGTTGATACTGACTTCTGCATTCGATGAATTGACGCACGGTTCGTTTGTTCCAACGAATACTTTTTCGTTCACATCGTGCGGTGATTTTACCACTTCAACAATGGGTAAATTAAATTTCTTTGCAAATTCCCAGTCACGTTCATCGTGCGCCGGTACCGCCATAATAGCGCCGAAACCATATCCCATCAGCACATAGTCGGCAATCCAAATCGGAATTTCTTTTCCTGTGGCAGGATTCACTGCAAATCCACCGGTACATACTCCGGTTTTATCTTTTTCCATTCCGCGATCAAGTTCGGATTTCAGTGCGGTTTGTTTTCTGTAGGCATCAACCTCACTTTTCTTTTCGCTTGTGGTAACAAGATCAACGAACGGATGTTCGGGCGCAAGCACCATGTAGGTTGCACCAAAAATTGTATCGGGCCGTGTTGTGAAAATTCTAATTTTTTCAGGTCGCCCAACGATTGCAAAATCTACCTCTGCTCCTTCCGATCGTCCGATCCAATTCTTTTGCATCTCGAGCGTTGACGAGGGCCAATCAAGTTGTGCGGCATCTTCCAGCAGTCGTTCGGCATACGCGGTAATACGCATCATCCACTGTTTCATTGGTTTGCGTTCCACGGTGTATCCTTTTTCCACCCATTCGTCTACTTCTTCATTTGCCAATACCGTACCGAGCGCTTCACACCAATTCACCGGAATTTCAGCAATGTAGGCAAGACGAAAATCCTTTAATACGTTCTGCTGTTCTAACAGTGACATTTTTTCCCATTCATCTGCCGTAAAACAGTGTTTGTTTGAACTTGCATACAACGTGCAATCAATGTTGGAACAGCCACTGTGCTCAAACTCATCAACTAATGCTGAAATTGGTCTCGCTTTATTTATTCGATAGTCGTACCACGAATTGTAAATTTTCAAGAAAATCCATTGCGTCCATTTATAATATCTCGGATCGGTCGTGTTGACTTCTCTGTCCCAATCATAACTCAACCCAAGCATTTTTATCTGACGACGGAAGGTATTGATGTTTGCTTCTGTTGTTACAGCGGGATGAATATTTGTTTGCATGGCATACCGCTCAGCGGGTAACCCGAACGCATCCCATCCCATTGGGTGAAGAACATTCACACCGTTCAATCGTTGAAAACGCGTTACGATGTCTGTTGCAGTGTATCCTTCGGGATGTCCCACGTGCAACCCTGCACCGCTGGGGTAAGGGAACATATCGAGGATATAGAGTTTCTT
>JBFMDF010000288.1:0-3511 GCA_040753935.1 Bacteroidota bacterium
AAAGAATTTCAAACTTTCCTCTTCGCATTTCCAATTTTGGGCTCGGGACTGGTGAATATCGTTACCTCAAAACCGCTCATCATCATGCTGTCTCTTTTTGGTGTAGTCATTTGTAACTATTTGGTGCGGAACATCAACCGATTGATGCGGATACGAAAAACGATAGTAGCCATTCAGCAGGAATTGAAACTCAACGATACCATCCTTCAACCGCTCAATCCGGTGGGGTGGTCAACAAAACCGTTTCATAAACATCTGGGAACGATTACCTACCTTGTGCTCATACTGACTGAGGTTGCAGTACTACTGTTCTACAAATATCCACATTTGCCGTAGTCGTCGGCAACGACAGATTTGTAGCCGGTCACTAGGAAAAATCGTTATGGTGAGAGATAAATCTGCCCGTAGGATTGAAAAATGTGTTGGAATAGAGTATTTTCTTAGTGAGGCAGTGCTTATCCAAAAGACTCTTCGAGCATCATGGACGTTACCAACGATATCCTTGCGAAGAACATTCTTCGTACAGTTGTTTATTTTGATCTATTTGATTATCCGCTCACGGCGAAACAAATTTTTCAATTCCTTCCACAAAACTCTGTTTCCACCGATGATGTATACTCTGCGGTGGAACGTCTTGTTAAGTCCAATACATTGTGTACTGAACGGGGATATTTTTATCTTCTATCTTCTAAGAAAAACATAGTTCAACAGCGAGTGGAAAATGAACGTCGTGCAAAGCGGAAATTGGCAGTGGCACGATTTGTCGCCGCTTTCATTAAACGCTTCCCGTACGTTCGTGCGGTATTTCTTACCGGTTCGCTTTCCAAACATGTTTCTCCTTCTGCAAGCGATATTGATTTTATGATTGTAACAGCGGAGGGCAGACTGTGGATTTGCAGAACGTTGTTGACTGTCTTCAGAAGAATTTTTCTATTCGGCAGTAGAAAATTTTTCTGCACGAATTACTATGTAACTGAAAACAGCTACCTGCATCCCAAACGCAATATCTATACTGCGCTGGAAGTGGTAACGACAAAAGCCATCTGGAATGAATCTGCGTTTATGGAATTTCAATTGATCAACAACTGGACGAAAGAGTTCTTGCCGAACTGCGCGCCGGTGAGCGAAAGAGAACTATTGATTTCTTCATCACGTTCGTTGCTCCAACGGTTTTTCGAATTGCTGTTGGAGTTCTTTCCACTTCATCGCCTGGAGAGTCAGTTGATGGAAATGCATCGCCGTCACTGGCGGCAGGCATTCAACGATGTAAGTAGCGAGCAATTCAAGTCAATGTTTGTTATTTCACCAGATGTTTCTGCCTGTTGGTCGAATGAACATCAGGAGCCAGTACTTGTACAGTACCATCAAAAATTGTTGTTGCTGGGGTTGGAATAGTAACGGGAACAACTCAAAGTCATTCTGCCGGGGGATGGTAGAGAGCGGACGAAGCGAGTCGAAGGATAACAAAGAAAAAAAAACTCTAACACATGACCGACGTACTTCTTACTCATTCATTCTTCTTGCACTTTGATCCGAAGCAGGAGAAAGCGCAGATGCCGTATCCGCCGCTTGGAACGCTGTATGCCGCTCGGTATTTGCAACTGCACGGCTACACAGTGAATGTATTTGATACCATGTTAGCAACGTCAGAAGAAGAATTGCGGCACGCGCTGAATCGTTACAAACCCAACCTGCTTGCTATCTATGATGATGATTTCAACTATCTTACGAAAATGTGTTTAACGCGAATGCGTGAAGCGGCATTTCGTATGACAGCCATTGCCAAAGCGTACGGCATTCCTGTGGTTGTTCACAGTTCCGATGCGGCAGATCACTACGAAAAGTATCTCTCGCATGGTGCGGACGTTGTTGTCATTGGTGAAGGTGAGCAGACGTTGTTAGAAGTTTGCAACGCCTTGTCCGGGCGAAAAACAGAAGACCTGCATTCTCTACGAGGCGTTGCATTCGGTTCTGATGGCAGCATTGTAGTAACAGATAAACGTCCGGTAATCCAGAATTTAGATTCACTGCCGTTTCCCGCATGGAATCTTGTTGAATGGGAAAAGTATAAAAAAATTTGGAAGCGGAAGCATGGGTATGTTTCTGTAAATATGGTAACTACACGCGGTTGTCCATATCACTGCAACTGGTGTGCAAAACCAATTTACGGACAGGTGTACAATTCCCGTTCGCCGGACAATGTGGTAGAAGAAATGGCGTACTTGAAAGCGACGCTCAATCCAGATCATATTTGGTTTGCCGATGACATTTTCGGATTAAAACCCGGCTGGGTGCAGCGATTTTCGCAACTGGTGAATGAACGGAACGTAAAAATTCCATTCAAAATTCAATCACGGGCAGATTTATTACTGCGCGACAATACCATTGCAGCACTTGCCGCCGCCGGATGCTCTGAGGTGTGGATTGGCGCTGAATCCGGCTCGCAGAAAATTCTCGATGCGATGGAGAAAGGAATTACACTTCAGCAGATTTACGAAGCGCGAAAATTGCTGAAGCAGTATGGAATTCATGCTTCATTCTTTTTGCAGTTTGGTTACCGCGGCGAAACGTGGGAAGATATTCAATCTACCATCGCAATGGTAAAAGAACTTATGCCGGAAGACATCGGCATTTCGGTTTCGTATCCGCTTCCCGGCACCAAGTTTTTTGACATGGTGAAAGCAGAAATGGGTGAGAAAAAAAATTGGACAGACTCCGACGATCTGGCGATGATGTATCGCGGAACGTATTCTCCTCGTTTCTATAAACTGCTTCACCGTTATGTTCACAAAGTCTTTCGTATTCGTCACGCGTTGTTGTCGCTACGCGAGGCAGTTGCGTTTCGGCGAGCATTGACCAAAAGAAGTATCAGAAGGATTGTTCTGCTGGTGTATTATATTCCGGTGATGCTCGTTGAAAGAATGCGTTTAAATCACCTTGCAGGAAGGTAATAGACCACTGTCATCCCGAGCGAGTCAAAAGATGATCCGAATCCTTTTCGTCCTACAGGGCTTCGGCACGTTCTGAGCAAAACACCTGAGACTTGCTCAGCATGATTTCTCATTCAACAGTGTTGTTCATTCATGGAGTCGAACATTCTCAACAACAATACACTCGTCAACCACGCGTTCAGTGCGCAGGCGCCGTTGTTTGATCAGATTCAGAACAGCAATCCGATGCTGATCTGGATGCGTTCGATCATTCATCGTCACGTTGATGAGTTTTTACAGCCCGGAGATTCAATACTTGACATCAATGCCGGCACCGGAATTGATGCCGTCTATTTTGCTCAGCGGGGACACTCTGTTTATGCAATGGATATTGCCGAAGGAATGGTGAACGAAATCAGAAAAAAAATTGCAGTGTTGAAATTAGAAGATCGCATTACCGCAGAACAGCGTTCGTTTACAGAAGCAAGGGCATTAGCGCCGCGGCAATTCGACCATATCTTCTCCAATTTCGGTGGATTAAATTGTGTAAGCGACCTCGTTTCCGTCGCAGAGCAACTGAA
>JBFMDF010000289.1:0-3466 GCA_040753935.1 Bacteroidota bacterium
AAGAATAACCACGGCATCACCGTATTTACTTCACCTGGTTTTACCGGTTTGTTGTGCCACGATGAATCGCGGTATGTTTTGAATTTGCCAAGGAAGACATCTTCAGTCCACAAACCAATGCCGGTCTCATGATCTTGTGTGATATTGGCAGAACGAATAATGTCGTTCGATGTCGTGGTTTTAAATTCCATGCCGCCGGCAAAACTCATCCCGGGAATTGGGTCTCCTTTTTCTCTCGGTGTATGACAATCGGCACAGCCTGCAATGGTGACAAGATATTCGCCGTACTTTACTGTATCAGTCGGATCGGGGCGCGAACCGGGGGTAGCAACATCTTGAGGTATTGTTTTGACAATAAGATTCAAGGGAAAATTAAGATCGGCATAAGGGTAGTTTGGTGTTTCAATTTCGGCCAAGGTGCGAAGGTATGCAATAACCGCTTTGATATCTTCCGGATCCATGTGCGCAAAATTGGGGTACGGCATTAGGGGAAACAATGCGCGCCCATCTTTTGTAACGCCTGCAGTAATTGCCCGGTAGATTTCTCCATCAGTCCAATTTTTTAGATTAAATGGAGTGATATTTCGCGCTGTTAATTCTCCGGGAAATTCTATGACAATGTTTTGAAACTCTTCTCCTCCTTTTCCTTCGGTACCGGAAATCATCGGACCAGCAAACTTTGTCCAGTCTCTTGTAGAATGGCAATCCATACATCCCACCACGTGGTTGGCAAGATACTTTCCCCGCTCAATCATTTCCGGTGTTGCGGAAATTGTTATCTTCGGCGCGGGGCTAACCTTTGGAAATGTCGTGTTCAGATACAAAACTCCCCCCAGAGCAAGTATCACGATCCCTCCAAAAATGAATGCAACAATTTTAAGAACTTTCTTCATACTACCTCCTAATGTAGTTGGTAAAGTGAGCCACAAAAAAGTAAATTTCGCCTTGATTGTCAAGCCCAATGAACGTTATCTTACAGTGTGAAACTTTCGCTTCATATACTCAAAGCGCACGGCGCGCCATTCTTCGGTTCATTTTTCATTTTGATGTTCCTGTTCATACTCCAGTTCATCATGAAGTTTATGGACCAACTTGTAGGTAAAGGATTGAGCGGAGCAGTCATTGCGGAACTAATGATGCTCAATCTTGCCTGGATGGTTGTACTTGCAGTGCCGATGGCTGTCTTAGTCGCCACGTTAATGGCGTTCGGTGGAATGGCGTCAACCAACGAGATAACAGCGATGAAAGCCGGCGGTATGAGTTTGTTTCGGATGATGCTTCCGGTAATGGTTGCGGCGCTCTTGGTAACGTACGCAATGATTGAATTCAACAACAAAGTATTGCCAGAAGCAAATCACCGATCTAAAACTCTCACCATTGATATTCGACGAAAGAAACCGACTTTAACTCTCATACCCGGACTGTTCAATCAAGATATGCCGGGGTACAGCATGCTCGTTCGAAAAACATTTGAAGAGTCGAATAATTTTGAGGGCGTTACAATATACAACCATTCCGATCCGAATAAAAATACCGTCATTACCGCAAAGCGGGGTTCACTTTCTTTTTCTGGAGATTATCGGAAATTGGTGATGGATTTGTACGATGGTGAAATTCACGAACTTGACCACACCAAACCGAATTTATACCGCATTGTCAAATTTCAACGACAACGATTGACAACACGGGCAGAAGGTTTCGACTTCGAACGCTCGGCAGTGAATGCCTTTACCCGCGGAGACCGTGAACTAAGTTCGGGAGAGATGCGCTACATGGTTGATAGTCTCAACGAACTGTCAAATGTCATTCTACAGCGATTGAACGGCTACACTGAAGGGTTGCACGAAAAGTTATTTACCGGTTCTGTTTCAGAATCCTCCCCCCAAAAAGGATTTTGGAAAAATGTGGAGCAGTACACTACAATGAAGAGCCAACTGATGTTCTACCGAAATAACATCGATGCGGAAATTGCGAATTACGAATACCAGCAAAAACAGATTCGGGAGTATCTGGTGGAAATTCATAAAAAGTATTCCATCCCTGTTGCCTGTTTTGTCTTTATTTTGGTCGGTGCGCCATTGGGTGTTATGGCGCGGCGAGGAGGATTTGGCGTTGCCGCATCATTGAGTCTCGGTTTCTTTCTGTTGTACTGGGCGTCACTCATCGGCGGGGAAAAGTTGGCTGACCGTCAAATTATTGACCCGTGGGTAGGCATGTGGATTGCCAATATTGTCATCGGCGCACTCGGCCTGTTCCTTTCGTACAAGATCGGCAAAGAAAATATTGAATTGAACCTCTCGTGGTGGAGAAAATTTGTTCCGAAAAAACTGCAGAAGATCCTTTTCAGCGACATTGAGCCCGCACAACCATGAAATTGCTTGACCGATATATTCTGAGACAATTCATCCTTACGACACTGTTTGGTTTGCTCGTCTTCATCACGATCTTCGTCATTATAGATTTGATGGAAAACCTCGACGATTTTCTCGACAACAATGTAGAAACTTCAATTATCATTCAATACTACATCGCTTTCACGCCCGAAATCATCAAATTGATGACGCCGGTGGCAATTCTTCTTTCCAGTCTGTTCACCACCGGCAAGTTGTCGTCGAACAATGAACTGACCGCGATGAAAGCAAGCGGCATGAGTATCTATCGGTATATGACTCCGTTGTTGTGCGTTGCGTTGGTTGTCAGTGCGGTGTCGGTATATTTTAACGGATGGATTGTGCCGTATGCCAATCAACAAAAATTCGGCATTGAGCGGACATACTTGCGAAAAGGAATTGAATCGCTCGCCCGTACTAATATTTACCTTCAAGATGGACCACGGCGGATCATCTACATTTCGTTCTTCGAAGGTCAATCGAATACAGGATCGCGTGTTTCGTTACAGGAATTCGGCGACGAAAATTTACTCACCATTTCGCAACGATGGGACGCCTCAAGTATCAGTTGGGACAGCACGACACGTACATGGACGATGAGAAACGGAAGGCATCGGGTCATTACTCGCAACGGCGAACAGACAACACCGTTTCTTGAAACGACATTCTCGAATCTCACCTTTTCACCAAAAGACATCATTAAGAAAGTTGAGAAACCTGCAGAAATGAACTACACAGAACTACGTGAATTTATCGAACGCCAACAGCACAGCGGCAACGATGTAGCGCGGTGGATGGTGGATTACTACGGCAAAGTGGCGTTCCCATTTGCCAGTGTCATTGTGGTGTTGTTCGGTGTACCATTTTCGTTTGGAAAACGGCGAAGCGGACTCGCTTTACAGTTTGGCATTTCAGTGGCAATCTGTTTCGTCTATCTTGCTTTTATGAAAATCAGCGAGGTATTCGGTTACAACGGTGATTTGAATCCGATGTTAACGGCGTGGCTGGCCAACATTATTTTCTTTACGGCGGGGGTAGTAAATATTTTTAGAGTGAATAAGTAACACAACCATTTT
>JBFMDF010000290.1:0-3455 GCA_040753935.1 Bacteroidota bacterium
GTAGTAGTATCGTATTTATCGTACACCAATAAACCATCTGTTACAATACCAACCGGTATTTGCACATTACTGATTCTTACCGGTTGCCAGATATTACCAAACAGATTTGATTGAATGGCGTATACTCCGTCTGCTGTTCCGATGAGTATTCTGTAATCTCTTCCCAACAAACCTGTAGAATCCAACACGACTGTATATATTTTTCTTGCATCACCCGTCGGCAACCCATTGATCAGCGGAATCCAGGTGACGCCACCATTACTGGAAAAGAAAATACCCGTAGTATCGTCAAATCCTGTAGTTGCAACAACTCGCAAGGTGGCAAGCGCTGTATCTTTCGGATGAATTGCCACATGCTTGATAAATCGATTTCCAAAGTACACATTATCCTTCATCGGTTGCCATGTCTTGCCGTCGTCGGTCGAGCGAAGAACACCGTTAACATCTGAACCAAACAACACTCCTGGAATACCTGGCACATATTTCACCGATAACGTTGGCGACGGGGTCAGGGGTTCTGTTACCGCAGACCATGTTGCGCCTTTGTCTGTGCTGCGGTAAAGTCCTATGGAAGTTGGAAGCAGAATAATGTTGGATGATGAAGGATGAAATGTTATCTCATTTATAGTAAACTGATCTGACTGTAACGGTGAAACAATTTCAATTTTACTCCACGTATTGCCGCCGTCAAGCGAACGGTACAATTCTTCCTCACCAACAACAGCAAGCACAACACTGTCGTCGGGCGAACCTTCTAAGTGAGAAATGATCCCCCCATCAGGTCCTAACGGTGTAACAGTGGCTGTCTGAGAATACGCAATTGCAACCGTTAAAATTAGTATTGAAAGTACATATCTCATACTCATCTACTCGGCGGAAGCGGCGGTTCAGGTAATTTGCGCGGCAATGCCGTTGGCGGCGGTTGATTTTGATTTCCTGTTCCAGGATTAAGGTTATTGTTAATGTTACCTATTAAATTATTCAGTCTGTCACCAATGCTTCCTCCTCCGGGGCGATTCAACGGATTGCTTGACGGCACAAGAGACGGAGAACCTAATCCAGAAGCAGAAGATTTTGTGGTAACTCCGGTTCCTTCTTTTGACTGATTTTGGCTTTCCTGTGATTGGGTTTGTTGATTTGACGACTGGGAAGAAGTTGGTCCTACAAGTTGTTCAGATTTCTTGGCAGATGATGCGTTCGTCTTGGCTTGAATAAAGTTCGGGTCGGCAGCTGCGGCTTGTGAATATGCTTCATAGGCTTGCGTGTACATACCTCTGTCTTCGTAATCCAATCCACGCGCATACTGAAGAAAAGCAAAAAAGTTCTCCGTCGGTACTTCCAGAATTGCTTCACGCTCTTCGTCGGTAATTTTAATCTTCAATTCATCGATAATCTTAAAGACGAGTTGCTTTTCAAGACGGAAAAACTCCTGCATGTTGCCGGTGATGTTTGTCGATGCGTCGAGTTCACCGGTTTGCGTCTTTGCTACAAAGGCGTCGATGTTCATTTTTTCGCCCGTCAGTTCAAAATACGAACCTTTCACCAGACGGTAGGCGCCGAGTAATTTCCCCAGCCGCGGTGCGGTCTTTTGATCGACAAGTTCGGTTTCGCCAAGATTCATTTCTTCAACCAGTTGTTGCAGGCGAATACGTTCAACCACTTTCAATGACTTTACTTTGGACAGATCGGTAATCAGCATTTCTGCCAATCCCTTTTGCAACGGATTTAATTCTGCTTTTTGCCCTTTATTTTCAAAATAGAGAATAGCAACCGTGTTGGACGGAATTTTTGCGACATCGAGCTGTCTTTCCATTTGCAACGCCCGCTGCGCTTCTACCTCCATCTGCTGGCGGTAGAGTAGTTTAATGCGAGTTTCAACCAGTTCTTTATATTCACCAAAAAAGGTCAATTCATTGTAAAGGCGATAGTATTGAATTGCTTTGTTGTAGTCTTTATTGGCTTCATAGCACGCCGCCAAATAATATGCCGCCTGATCGTCTTCCTCATCCATTTTAAGAACTTTGTCGAACACTTTAATGGCATCTGTATATTGTTTTTTATTATACAGTGCAATGCCCATAAGGCGGTAGTATTCAACCTCGTCTGGTTCAAGAACAACGGCGCGGCGCATTCGGGCAAGCGCTTCGTCGTTACGCCCTTGTTCAATGAGTGAAATGGTAATATCAGAAAGTGAGGGTCCGCAGGAAGTGAACAAACTTGTTCCAGTTGCAACTAACACAAAAAGCCGTGTTACACGGTTCATGGTTTTGCTCCGGTTTCTGAGTTAGAATATTGCAAAAATTGCCTCTGTAGTCAAGAATGCTTATTGGGCAAAACTGTCTAATTCACGGAAAATGGACAGGAATTGCAATTGTAACTAATAACAAAATGAGGTAGAAAGCCGTACGAAACATCACATAGCCAGTTTCCATGTGATGTAGACCCGTTAGTCTTCTTCAGCCCCCATAAAAGCTTCTGCCGCTGAACGAGCCCAGGATGATAGTGTATCTCGTTCCGCATCGGAAAAGTCTGCTTCGGGATGTAATAGGATATATTTAGGAAGTGGCATTTCTTTTTCTTTTACGACACTGTTAATGCCGCCAAGAATATTCACTTTTTTTGAGAATTTATACTTTCCCCACTCTGACATGTTAAAATGTTTTCTTCCTTCCCTTACATCATACGACGTCAACCACGATACCGGCGCTACATACGCATACCATGGCCAACGCGTTTGATTGGAATGACAATCGATACACCCCCGCTGGAGCAACGATGCAATATTTGGCGGGACATTGATCTCGGCTTGCATTGTTTGTGCCGGATCCACTGGCGGATTTTCTCTGTTGGGCTGAACAAATTGTATAAGAATAAACAAGATACCGAACACAATCCCAAAAGCTTTCGCCATCCGTTTTACTTTCATACCAGACCTTTCAATGTAACATGAACTGCAAGAATATGAACAAACTGAGGAACAATTGCAAATTGTTCGGTCACGTTTCCTTGCCTCTCGTGTTATCCTTTCTTATTTTCAATCATAAAATATTGAACGTTGGAGAAATTCATGTCGTTAATGGTCAGCATTTCGGGCATTCGTGGTGTTGTCGGCGAATCACTGACTCCCGAAGTTGTGGTAAAATACGCAGCGGCGTTTGCCGAATACGCAAAGTTTGGAACTATCATCATCGGCCGCGATGGACGAATTACAGGCAATTCGATTGCAAGTATCGTCAGTTCAACGTTGTTACAGATGGGCTGCAATGTTATTGATTTGGGGATTTGTCCAACGCCGACAGTTAGTTTGGCGGTAGAACGGCTCCATGCTGCCGGCGGAATAGCGATTACTGCCAGCCACAATCCGATGATATGGAATGGACTGAAGTTCATTGCACCGACCGGCATGTTTTTGAATGCAGAAGAAAACAGAGTATTCTGGTCAATCGCTGATCGGG
>JBFMDF010000291.1:0-3452 GCA_040753935.1 Bacteroidota bacterium
TGAAACTCATCAATCAGATACGACAATTGATGACCGAAGATCTTGAACCGTACGTGAAAGCAAATGAAAAATTGTTCAGCGCGATTCCCGCTCTCCAATATTCTGATCCCGATATGCAACTGTTATACTGGACTTCTTTTGCTATGATGCGTCAGGTGATGCTGCCGCCGGAAGGGAAAAGTTCGTACAACTATTACGTCTTTTCACGCGAGCCGCAATGGGGCTGGGGACACGGCGGTCAAGTGTTTCACGAAAGTTTAACGATGCTTGCGTACGCGCTGATGGACAAAACCAGCGCCATGAATTCTCAGCGTGTCTATCGGGAACGACAACTGCCGGATGGATACATTAACTACCGCACCGGCGCATTTCTCGATGAAACGATTCCTGAACATAATCAACTCACAACTTCAGCGCCATGGTATGCATGGCAAAATTGGGAAGTGTATAACATTACAAAGGACAAACAATTTCTTGAAGAGATGTACGAATCGAGCAAAAAATTCTACAACTACTATGTGAAAAATCGCGATAGTGACGGTGACGGATTGTGTGAGTGGGGCGGAGAAGCAGTGCTTGAGTCTGTGCGCGATGCTCGCGTGGCGGTGTGGGATGAAGTCGGTTACCCGAGCAATTTTGAAGCCGTTGATTTGAATTCAATGCTCGTGCAAGAAGAAAAATCACTTTCGGCGATGGCGTTGGAGTTAGGGAGAAACAGCGAAGCGCGAGAGTGGACGCGCAAAGCGGAGGAGCGTTCGAAAAAAATCAACGAGATCATGTGGGATGATTCGACTGGCTTTTATTACAACGTTGACAAAAAAACGCACACATTCACATTCAAAAAGCCAAACGATCTTAAGCGTCAAGAAATCATTGGATTTTTGCCGATGTGGGCAGGCATTGCTGATAAACAGCGAGCAGAACGGTTGGTAGAAAAACTGACAGATCCGAAAAAATTTTGGCGCAAGTACGGTGTTCCCTCCTTATCGGCAGATGATCCTTACTATAATCCTAAAGGATACTGGAACGGCCCGGTATGGGTTGAGTGGAATTACTTGATTATGCGTGGTTTGCTTGACTACGGTTATCCACAGGAAGCGAAAGAATTGGTGATGCGTGTTGCCGCTAATATGATTGCTGAATTAAAAAAGAATCACAACCTGTGGGAATTCTACAGCCCGGATGATCAATGGGCTGGTTACCACAAAACATACATCTGGGCAGGAATGATCAGTCGTATGTTGTTGGATGTACAAGGTATTAAGTAGGAACGTTCGAAAAACATCACTACTCCTTTTCGACTTCGCTCAGAGCGACAATGAGTTTTGTCATGCCGAGCGAAGACGAGGCATGACAGAAGAAGGGAATGTTGTTGTCGCTTCTCGGCTGCTCTCGAAGCGACAAAAGGTTCTGTTGTGCAGTGTGCTGTCGCTTCTCGACTTCGCTCGAAGCGACAAAAAGTTCTGTTGTGCAGTATGCTGTCACTTCTCGACTTCGCTCGAAGCGACAAAAAGTTTTGTTGTACAGCGTGTAGTCGCTTCTCGACTTCGCTCGGAGCGGCGGGTATTTCAACCATTTCATTCATAAACCAATTAAACACATTATGAAAAAAAATATTTCTTTTCTCTGTTTCCTGCTGGCAGTCTTTGTTACGTCGAGTGTTGCTCAACATATTTCCTCCCTCAATCTTACTACTGTGAAGGGTATTGGTGTTGCCGGATATACGACGAAGGAAGGAGTTTCAATTGTACATACAGACACACTGCCGTTCTTTACATTTGAACTGAATGACGATGTTGTATCTTCCCTGTCCACAGAGGCGAAATGGGAAGGGGATAGCATTCGCTGGTCAACAAGCAATGGCATAACAGGATCGGTGAAAATCGAAAAAAATTTCTCGCGTGGTTGGAAAGCGATTGTTACCTTTATCAATACCACATCGCTAAAGCAAAAAATTTCTGGTGTTGTTCCTCTGGGTGAATCGTCCAGGAGTGTGTACATCAAGGCAGCAGGTCCTTCAACATACATTCACCGGCTCAGCCGCTCGAAACTCTTCCGTCCCGGTGTTGGCGCTATTGGTGTTGTGCTTCCCGATAATGCGTGGGAAATGGGATTCAACGATGTGAAAGTAACACCAGCCAAAAGTTTGACGGCGATTGCCCGACGTATTGCTTCTACTCAAGCCGATGTGAGAAGGTTCTTCACGACACTTGAGCCGAATGGATTCGTACAATACGTTTTCTATGTTGATGATCATGAAGGAGACTGGCAGAGCGGATTGCGGATGATGTTTCAGGAAAGATGGATTTATGATCTTGAACGGTTTGATAACACGTTGTTTGAACGAAAAGACCTCGAATGGATTCGTCATAGTTATCTTCTCATGCTTCAATTCGCCTGGGACCAACAATATTATGATGCGATACAAGGTACATCTCATTTTGATACGTTTCTAAAAAAATACAATCCACTTATCGGCTGGTGGGATGTGTACATGCTTTGGCCTACGTGGCCTCGATTAGGACTCGACCAGCGGAATCAATGGGATATGTATCGCGATCTTCCCGGCGGAATACGAGAATTACGACGGCAAGCAGAATTTGCGCATAAGAACAACGTAAAGTATTTCATTTCATATAATCCATGGGATCAAAGTACACGTGAAGAAGGACATACGAAGGGAATGCAGGAGATGCTCCGTGCGATAGATGGAGACGGTGTTGTGCTCGACACGTGGGGTGAATCGAACAAAGAATTTCAGGATGCCGCTGACCGCGTGAAGCCCGGCATCATTCTCTACAGCGAAGGGATGGCGGTGCCGAAAGATATGCCGACCATTGTTGCGGGCAGAGTGCATGATGCCATTTATCTGCCGCCGCCGTTGAATTTGAATAAATTGATTAAACCGGAGTTTGCTATTTTTCGCGTAGCACAGTTGGCAGAAGGTAGAATCCATCGTGAAACTGCGGTGGCATTTTTCAATGGGTATGGAACGGAATTGAACATTATGCGCCCAGGCAGGCCAGACTGGATTGAAGAAGAACTAACATATTTGGGCCGGACGACAAAAATTCTTCGCGAAAACTCTTCGGCATTCCTCAGCCGCGACTGGACACCGCTTCTTCCCACACGCACCGACAGCATTTGGGTGAACAAATTTCCGTCCGAGAAAAAAACAATGTACACAGTTCTCAGTTTCAAACCTGAAGGATGGAACGGAGCGTTGTTTGAAGTTCCTGAAGTGCAAGGACATCACTACGTCAGTCTGTGGAATCATGAAGAACTTGAACTGGTGAATATTGATGGAAAAACATACGCTCCCGTTACGGTTGATGGATTCAGTCGTTCGTGGCTTGGAACCCGTCGCGAAGGAAATGTTGATTGCATTGCTCTCTTTCCGACGTTGCTGAATGTTTCAGTCATTCAAGATTCAATCCGGTTTGCCGCTAACT
>JBFMDF010000292.1:0-3445 GCA_040753935.1 Bacteroidota bacterium
GTAAAAATCAGAACAGGCGGGGAGGGATTAGCGTAATGGTAAACAAAATAATACTTTCAGCAATCCGTCAGCCGTTTCTTGTTGCCCTTAGCGTGCTTGCGTTGATTGCCGGCGGAATACTTGCTCTTTCAAAACTTCCCATTGATGCTGTTCCGGATATTACAAGTAATCAGGTGCAAATCTTTACAGTTTCTCCGGCTCTCGCTCCGCAGGAAATTGAGCGGTTGGTTACCTACCCCATTGAAGTAGCGATGCAAAATCTTCCCAATGTGGAAGAGGTTCGTTCGATTTCAAAGTTCGGACTCTCCGCCGTAACGGTCGTTTTTGACGATGACGTGGATATTTACTTTGCGCGGCAACTCGTTTCTCAGAAACTGCAGGAGGCAAAAGCGGATCTTCCTCCCGGAATCCCCGAGCCGGAATTAGGCCCCGTTTCAACCGGATTGGGAGAAATTTATCAATATGAAGTTGTAGGCGACGGTTACACACCAATGGAACTTCGTACCATTCAGGATTGGATCATCAAACGGCAATTGGCGGGAACGCCCGGACTTGCGGAAGTGAATACGTTTGGAGGCGAATTGAAACAATATCAGGTGCTTATTGATCCGCAAAAACTTTTGAAGTACGATTTGACTCTCCGCGACGTTATCGAAGCAGTTGCGAACAATAATGCAAACGCCCCCGGCGCGTACATTGAACACAAGCAGGAGCAATATATTGTTGTCGGTGTCGGTCTTGCCACAACGATGCAGGATATCGGGAATATCATTGTGAAATCGGAAGGAGGCGTTCCGATTTTTGTACGTGATGTTGCAAGTGTTGATATCGGCGCAGCAATTAGGCAAGGTGCAGTAACTATCAATGGAACAGCGGAAATTGTCAGCGGCATTACCATGATGCTTCAAGGTGAGAATGCCCGCGAAGTTGTAACGCGCGTAAAAGAAAAAATTTCACACATACAGGAAACGCTCCCTAAAGGAGTAAAGATTGTGCCCTTCTATGACCGAAGCGAATTAGTGAACCGGACTATTACAACGGTGTACACAAACCTGACAGAAGGAGCGCTTCTTGTTATTATCGTTCTCTTTTTGTTGTTAATGAACTTGCGCGGCGGATTTATTGTTGCGTCTGTTATTCCGCTGTCAATGTTATTTGCTATCGTGATGATGAAGCTGACAGGCGTCTCAGGCAACCTGATGTCGCTCGGTGCAATTGATTTCGGAATTATAGTTGACGGCGCCGTTGTGCTTATCGAAAATGCTATCCGTAAATTGCATGAGCGGCAACATTCGCAGGCGCTGCTGGCAAGCGAATCGGTTCATCAAACATTAATCGGCTCTTTCCTCGAAGTTGGTAGACCGATTCTTTTTGGCGTTGCAATTATTATTATCGTTTACCTTCCGCTTCTAACTCTGCAAGGAATCGAAGGAAAAATGTTCAAGCCGATGGCGTACACAGTGGTGTATGCAATCATCGGAGCGCTGTTCTTAACACTCACCTACGTGCCGGTTGCAAGCATGTTCTTTCTCAAGAAAAAAATCAGAGAGAAAGAGAGTCCGCTTATTTCCTTTTTAAAACCGCTGTATCATAAAACACTGTTGTTTGCATTGCGGCGGAAACCAGTCGTGATCGGCGGAGCAATAGGAGTGTTTGTGGGAGCAGTTCTTCTGTTCTCACAACTCGGTGGCGTGTTTATTCCAACGTTAGATGAAGGGGATATACTTATTGAACTGCGGCGGATTCCAAGCATTTCACTTACCGAAGCAATACATACGTCGCAAATGCTTGAAGCGGAATTGAAATCTATTCCTGAGGTAACAAGCGTTGTCAGCAAAACCGGCCGACCTGAAATTGCCAATGATCCGATGAGCATTCATCAAAGCGATGTGTACATAAAATTAAAGCCGCAGGAAGAATGGACGTCGGCAACAACAAAGGATGAAATGATTGCTTTGATGACTGCAAAGATGAACAGTATTCCCGGCATCGGCGGCGGATTCTCTCAGCCGATTGAGATGCGCTTCAACGAATTGATTGCCGGAGTTCGTTCTGATGTCGGCGTGAAAATTTTTGGTGATGACCTTGAGATGCTTGGAAAGATTGGCGCCAAGGTTTTCGCTATCGTGCAATCTACCCCCGGCTCTGCCGATGCACGCGTACAGCAAGTAGAGGGACTTCCACAACTGCAGATTGTGATTGATAGAAACAAGATTGCCCGCTACGGCATCAACGTTTCCGACGTGAACATTTTGATTCAAACAGCGCTTGCCGGAACGGAAGTCGGACGAATTTATGAAGGCGAAAAGCAGTTCGATCTTGTTGTCAAATTTCAGAAAGATGTCCGTAGTGATATTGATGACATTAAGAATCTTCTTGTCCCGACACAGAATGAAGAAAAAGTCCGGCTCGGCGACATTGCAGATTTTATGATGATTGAAGGTCCTGCTGAAATCACACATTCCGCCGGCCGCCGCTATCTTGTGGTCGAATCGAATGTGCGTGAGCGGGATATTGAAAGTTTCGTCAAAGAAATTCAGCAAGCAATAAAAGAAAACGTGACGCTCCCTGCAGGGTACAGCATTACGTACGGCGGCGAATTTGAAAATCTTGAGCGGGCGCGCGCACGGCTGACTATTGTTGTTCCTGTTTCTCTCTTTCTCATTTTTCTTTTGCTGTTTGCATCAGTCAACTCAGTGCGACAGGCGCTGATTATCTTCTCTGCTATTCCATTGGCTGTCGTCGGCGGCATTGTTGCGTTGTGGATTCGGGATATGCCGTTTTCCATTTCGGCGGGTGTTGGTTTCATTGCACTCTTTGGCGTTGCGGTGTTAAATGGACTGGTGATGCTTTCGTACTACAACAAATTGATTGAGGAAGGAATGAGTGTGCGGGATGCGGTGATTACTGGTTCGGAAATCCGCTTGCGGCCTGTTCTTACAACAGCGCTTGTTGCTTCACTGGGCTTTATTCCAATGGCAATTTCTACATCTGCTGGAGCAGAAGTACAACGACCGCTGGCTACGGTAGTCATTGGCGGATTGGTAACTTCAACACTGCTGACGCTGTTTGTTCTGCCGATTTTGTACTGTATCTTTGAGAAAAAGAAAAGCGAACAAGAATAATCAACGATGCACAAGAGCACGTTTCACATTCCCAAAATGGATTGCCCTTCCGAAGAACAGATGATTCGGATGAAGTTGCAGGGGATGTCCAACATCTCCGCATTAACTTTTGATATTCCCAACAGAACATTGGAAGTTGTTCATTCAGACTCGCATGATGCCATCCTTGCCGCTCTTGTGAGTCTGAAATTAGACACGAAACATGTTCGCACTGAACTTATTGATACAGTATTGGAAAAACATACATCTGAACGGAAACTGTTGTATCAGGTGCTGGCGATAAATTTGTTCTTTTTCCTGCTGGAAATAACAACAGGATT
>JBFMDF010000293.1:0-3442 GCA_040753935.1 Bacteroidota bacterium
CGAATTGCTTGCCCGAGAAGGGTTGAGAAAAAATCTTCAACAGTCGGAAAATGTTCGACACGATCTTTCTGTGTGGATGGATAATCGAAGAAGCGGACTGCTGATGCAGAATATTCTTGATACCGTCCGAGTGACAAGCGACGAGATTGAAGCGGAATATAAAAAAGATCCGTCACGGTACGGAGCAACCGTGTTGGTTAATATCCGTGAAATTCTAGTTGACAGCATGAATCTTGCGCTTACGCTGAGGGAAAGGATTCTCAAGGGAGAGAATTTTGAAGTGTTGGCAAAGCGATATTCTAAACGAAAAGAATTGATGAAGAACGGCGGCACATCCGGCCTGGTCAATGTCAATCAGCTCGGCGAATTAGGGATCGTGGTATCAATGGCGCCTATTGGTGAGTTGTTCGGTCCAAGAAGATTGAACGAGGGATATACATTGTTTACTGTTCTCGAAAGAAAAGTAGTAGACGATTCACTGCGTGCTCATTTTTCCGACGTGCAGCGAAAAATAGAATCCAAACTTCTTGCAGAAAAGAGACAAGCAACGCTCGACCGATACATTGGAACTCTTGCTAAAAAATACGGTGTTACCATCAACGAAGCCAATTTGAGAAAAACGCAAACCACAACGCACAGTATGTTTACGTGGCGACACATCGGGTTTGGTGGAAGAATTATGGCAGTGCCGACGGTGATGCGCCAATTTGATTGGATTTATGAGTGGAAACGACAGGAAAATTTGAACCAATAATTTCGTACATTGTTTTAAGAACATAAAATCAAGAAAGTACATTTATGCCCCCACTAACAACTGACAACATTCTCAACGCTCTTAGAGCCGTCAAAGATCCCGACCTCCATCGAGATATTGTAGCACTTAATTTCGTCAAAGATGTCAAGATTGATGGAAACGTTGTTTCATTGACGATTGAACTGACGACACCGGCATGTCCTGTGAAAGACGATATGAAGTTGCAGGCAGAGCAGGTTATTCGAGCAAATTTTCCTGATATAAAAACTGTACACGTAACAATGACCGCCAGCGTTACTCAACGTTCGTCCATTCAACAGGCGCCGATTCTCACTGGAGTAAAAAATACGATTGCAGTTGCCAGCGGAAAAGGAGGAGTCGGTAAGTCAACGGTTGCGGCAAATCTTGCAGTTGCACTTGCCCGTGAAGGAGCGCGTGTGGGATTGGTTGATTGCGACATTTACGGTCCGAGCGTGCCGTTGATGTTTAACATCAATGAGAAGCCGATGCTCCACAATCAAAAATTGATGCCGCTGGAAAAATACGGTGTGAAAGTGATGTCCATCGGTTTTCTGATTGATTCAACCCAGGCCGTTATTTGGCGCGGACCGATGGCAAGCGGTGCAGTGAAACAATTTCTCACCGATGTTGACTGGGGTGAGCTTGATTATCTTGTGTTCGATCTTCCTCCGGGAACCGGAGATATTCAGTTAACATTGGTACAGCAAATTCCGCTCTCCGGTGCGGTGATTGTAACCACGCCGCAGGAAATGTCGCTTGCCGATGCGCGACGAGGTATGGCGATGTTCCAAAAAGTCAATGTGCCGATTCTCGGTGTTGTGGAAAATATGAGTTACTTTGTCAGCGCAAGCGGCGAACGCGAAAATATTTTTGATAATGGCGGCGGGAAAAGAGTGGCTGAACAATTTAAGGTGCCGTTTCTCGGCGAAATTCCGATCTACACAAAAATTCGCGTCGGGAGCGATACTGGCAGACCAATTGTGGATGCTGAACCGGAAAGTGAACCGGCAAAGATTTTTCTCAACATAGCGCGTAATCTTGCCGCGCAGGTAAGTATCAGCAATCTTTCATCGCAATCAGCGCCGATTGAGATTTCGATTGGGGCGAACAATTGATAAGGCGGAACTCACTTTCGATGTGAACTTCGCATCATCATTTCATGAATACTGACTTAACTGAAAGAATACAATCCTCACTGAATTCCATCCGTCATTACCTTCAGGCCGACGGCGGCGATGTGGAACTTGTGCGTGTGACCAATGATGGTTTTGTAGAAGTGCGATTAACCGGAGCGTGCGTGAATTGTCCCATGTCCCGAATGACTCTGCGGGCAGGTATTGAACGATGGCTGTTGCGCGAAATTCCTGAAATAAAGAGAGTTGAACAGGTCTTCAAGGATCTCTAAAAAAACATACTGCTGGATGCGATAGTGTTATCGCTCCTCGATGCCGCTCGGAGCGACAATAGGTATTCGTTATGTCGAGCGAAGACGAGGCATGATTTGCGGGGATGATATTGAAGGCGCTCCTCCGAAGGATGCTTCGCATCGACTTCGCTCGGAGCGACAATAGATATTTGTCATGCCGAGCGAAGACGAGGCATGATTTAGGGTGATGATATAGATGTCGCTCCTCCGAAGGATGCTTCGCATCGACTCCGCTCGGAGCGGCAATAGATATTTGTCATGCCGAGCGAAAACGAGGCATAACGATGTGGAAGTTTTTCGTTAATTCGTTCTAAGTAGTTTTCAACTGCACTTCACGCACACTTTTCTCTTTAATTTGCAAAATTCTTCCCTGGGCTTTTCGCACAAGATCGTAATTGTGCGTTGCCATCAGCACGGCTGTTCCTTTGTGGTTAATGTCGAGTAGAAGTTTGAGGATTTCAAGCGAAGTTCCCGGATCGAGATTGCCCGTCGGTTCGTCTGCGAGGATAAGAAACGGTTCATTGACCAATGCGCGGGCAATACAAACCCGCTGTTGTTCACCGCCGGAGAGTTGATGCGGCATGGCATTTCGTTTGTGCGCTAATCCAACCTGCGTTAACACCGTCAGCACTTTCTTTCGAATTTCATCAGATTTTGCGTTCGTGACGTATAGTGCAAAGGCAACATTATCGTACACACTGCGGTCTTCAAGCAGTTTGAAATCCTGAAAGATGATTCCGAGTTTTCTGCGTAAGTAAGGAATTTCTCTTGAGGTGATTGTTTTTGATGAGTAGTCTCCAACGTACACTGTGCCGCGCGATGGTTTTAAATCCATATACATCAAGCGTAATAAACTGCTTTTTCCTGCTCCAGACTCTCCCACTAATGAAATAAACTCTCCACCCTCAATGGAAAAATTCACACCACTGAGAATGGTATGATGATCATGGGCAACAGAAACATCTTCAAGGTATGCAAGCATTATTGTGCTTTCCGTCTTTTTGCAATTGATATTGCAAGGTTAATTGCCGCTATCATGCTTCCCGGATTCGCAATTCCTTTTCCTGCAATATCGAATGCTGTTCCATGGTCAGGTGAAGTGCGGATAATTTTTAATCCTGCCGAAAAATTGACGCCTTGGTCGAAACCGCTCATCTTCAACGGAATCAATCCCTGATCGTGATACATTGCCAATATCGCATCGAATGCCTGATAGGTACCGGAAGCAAAAAATCCATCGG